>ONEP01000041.1 GCA_900316875.1 Candidatus Ruminimicrobium bovinum | reverse complement strand
GCTTGCAATCTTTCAATTTGTCTTATCAACGAACCGACTTCCGAATTTGCATCGGATTGTTCCTGAAAAATATTTGTTTTTGAATTTATTAAACTCTCTTTCTCCTGCTCGAAAGTATCAAGCTTACTCCTTATTTCTTCTTCCTGTTTTTCATAAGCCGAAAGTTGTTCTTTAAGCGCATTATATTTCGACTCTTTAAAATTCAAATCTTCTTTTAATTTTTTTACTTCATCTTCTATATTAACTCCATCCGTATTTTGATTTAAAGAATCCTGTTTATATTTTTCTATCTGTTCATTTGAATCTTCTGTTTCTATTCTTAAACGTTCCTGTTCCAACGTAAGTTCGGACTCCCTCTGTCGTGAAGTTTGAATTTTCGTATCGGATACGGTAACGGCAGCTTTAAGTTCACCGAAAATGTTACTTAATGCAACAAATTGTTCATCAAGTTCGGTTTGTTGTAACCTTATATTTTCAAGCTCGGCTTCCATTTGGTTAAGGTTTGTATTTGCAGTTTCATATTCCCTTATTTTAGGTTCAAGTTCCTGTTTTAAAGTTGCAATTTTTTCATACCCTACTGCCAATTCGTTAACAAGTTCGGCAACTTCATATTTGGCAAGTTCTTCCTGATATTTTTTATATTGTTTTGCTTTTCTTGCCTGAATATCCAATTTTTTTATTTGATCCTGATATATATTCAAAGAATCTTTTAACCTTGACATTTCGGATTCAACTTTTTCAAGTCTGTGAATTGTTTCTTCTCTTCTTACTTTATATTTGGCAACACCTGCCGCCTCTTCAAAAAATTCCCTTCTTGTTTCGGGGTTTGCCATAACAAGTTCTTCAACTTTGTTCTGCTCTATTATGGAATAACCGCCGGTTCCTATACCGGTATCCAGAAACAAATCTTTTATATCTTTTAAACGACACTGCGCTTTATTTATAAAATATTCGCTTTCCCCGCTTCTGAAAAGTCTTCTTGTAATTGCAACCTCGGAATAATCTATCGGAATTGAATTTTGCGAATTATCAAATACTAATGTAACCTCGGCCATTCCCGTTGCAGCCCTTGTTTTGGTTCCGCCGAAAATAACATCCTGCATAGCTTTACTTCTCATGGATTTTGCTCTTTGTTCGCCTAAACACCAACGAATAGCATCGGCAGTATTCGATTTACCGCAACCGTTAGGCCCTATTATTGCAGATACACCGTGTTCAAAAGTAAGAACCGTTCTGTCCGCAAATGATTTAAAACCGCATAATTCCAATTTTTTTAAATACATATTTATTATCCAAGTATGATTTTATAATTTATTCGTAATCGTTAGGAGATAAACCTTCGTAGGATTTTCTTAATCTGTTTTGTAATGAAATTCCGTTCTTTTTATATTTATAAGCACTAAACAAAACACAAACCGAAAAAGAAACAAATGCAACGATCAATACCTTTGATAAGAAATTAATATTGCATTTGTTTCTTTGTATCATTACTTTACCTTACAAACTCTTGTATCGGAAATTTTTATAACTTTATTTTCACCTGATAACAATCTTGCAACTATTTTAAATTTACCGGGTTGAAAATATTTCCAATCAAACCACCAATAACCCGATGCAAACCTGCATGGTTTCCATTCGGAATCATTAAAAGATATTTCTACATATCCGTCTTTTGATGCCCCTATTTTTATAACATATTCAGAACCCGAAATAATTTCATTTTCATAGGGATAATCAATAACAACATAAGCTTGCGGATTTGCGGTATTTATCAATATTTTTTCATCTTGCAGAGTTTTTTTATTAATTGTTACCTTTTTTGTTTTTTCCTTTTTTACAACTTTTTTTGCCTTTTTACTTACGGATTTTACTGCAGTTTTTTTCACTGCTGCATCTTTACTTTTTACTGACTTTTTTATTGCCATTTTCTACACACTCCTAAATAAACAATTATATTCTTTTGATTTTACAAACTTTTAATTATTAAATCAAGACGATTTTGAAACATTTAAGATTTTTCGGTTAATTATATGTATATGTTAATCTTTAAATTTTTTCAGCTGTTATTGACACTAAAAATATTTTTTAATAGAATAACAAAATACGGATTAGTAACTAATAACGGAGTTCTTTTTTATGAGTACAAGAAGAGAAGCAAGAGAGTGTTCATTAAAAATGTTGTATATGTTTGATAATTGTTCCATGCAGGAAAAAGATATTTTTAAAGTTTTTGACGAAGTTTTACCTGTTGAAATTTCATACAGAGAATTTTCGGTTAAAATTTTCAGAGGAGTTTGCCAAAACCAAACAAAAATTGATAATTTGATTGAGAAATATGCGGATAATTGGGACATAAAAAGAATGTCGGTAATCGACAGAAATATTTTAAGACTTGCTTGTTTTGAAATTTTGTATATGAAAGAAACCCCCATAAATGTCATTATAGATGAAGCCGTAGAAATTGCAAAAAAATATTCAAATAGAGATTCAAGTAAATTTGTCAACGGAATTTTAGATAAAATACAAACCGAAAGAAATAAAAATTAAGGTCTTTAAGTTTATGCAAGATATTCAACGGCAAATTGAAGACTTAAAAAAACAAATAAGATATCACGACTATCAATATTATTGTCTTGACAATCCTACCATATCGGATTTCGAATATGACAATCTTTTCAAAAAACTTCAATTATTGGAAAAACAAAACCCGCAGTTTATAACAAAGGACTCTCCTACACAAAGAGTTTCAGGCGTACCGTCATCAACATTTAACCGTGTTAAACATATAGTTCCGATGTTATCTTTAGATAATTCTTATTCAACCGAAGATATTTTGTTATGGCATGAAAGAGTCAAAAAAAATATTGATATGCAAATTGAATTTATAGTTGAACCTAAAATTGATGGATTAAGTGCAAGTTTAATATATAAAAACAATTCATTTGTTACAGGTGCGACAAGAGGTGACGGCGAATACGGTGAAGATGTTACCGAAAATTTAAAAACGATAAAAAATATTCCGTTAAAATTATTATCGGATACAATATTTGAAACTTTTGAAGTTAGAGGTGAAGTTTATATAAATAAAAAAGATTTTCAAAATTTGAATGATACTTTAATTGACGGTTCGGTTGCAAAATTTGCAAATCCAAGAAATGCGGCAGCCGGTTCTTTAAGACAAAAAAATCCGCAAATAACGGCAGAAAGAAAATTAAGTTTTCTGGTTCATTCTTTCGGACAAACAACAAATTTACAAATTGAAAAACATTCACAATTTATAAAATTATGCTCAAAATTAGGATTTTCAATTCAAAAAGATATTAAAGTATGTAAAAGCATTGATGAAGTAATAAACTTTTTAAATTATTTACAAAACAACAGAGATAATTTGCCTTACGAAATAGACGGTGCCGTTGTAAAAATAAATGATTATAAACTTCAAAAAATTATAGGTTATACAAACAAAAGTCCAAAATGGGCAATAGCTTACAAATTTCCTGCAAGGCAGGCAACGACAAAATTATTATCAATAAAGTTGCAGGTAGGCAGAACGGGGGTAATTACTCCCGTTGCAAATTTACAACCCGTTCAACTTTCCGGTGTAACAATTTCAAATGCAACTTTGCATAACTTTGACGAAATAGAAAGATTAAATGTAAATACGGGAGATGATGTTGTAATTGAAAGAGCGGGTGAAGTAATACCCAAAATTATTAAAGTTGCCCAAAAAAACACGGAAGGTATTTTCCTTCCGCCGATGTTTTGCCCGTCATGTAATAGCAAAATATTTAAAGAAGACGATGATGTATATTACAACTGCATAAACCCTTCGTGTCCCGCACAATTTAAAAGAATGCTTATTCACTTTGTTTCAAGAGATGCAATGAACATAGACGGTTTCGGTGAAGTCGTTGTTGAACAATTACTCAAAACAAATAAATTAAAAACTTTCGCCGATATTTATAAACTTACTTTTGATGACATTGTTATACTTGATTTATTTAAAGAAAAAAAAGCAAATAACTTAATAAAAGCAATTGTTAAATCAAAAGAAAATCCTTTAAGCAAATTAATTTATGCATTGGGAATAAGACATATAGGTGAAAAATCGGCAAATATTTTAGCCGAAAAATTTAAAAACATTGACAATTTGATAAAAGCTTCTTATGACGAATTGGTTTCAACAAACGAAGTCGGTCCCATACTGGCTCAATCAATAATTGATTTTTTCACAAATCAACAAACATTAAAAATGATTGAAGAATTAAAAGTTTTGGGTATAAATACAACGGAGCCGGAAAAAGATACATCTTTTTCACCTCTTGAAAACAAAACTTTTGTATTAACCGGAGAACTTAAAACTTTAACAAGGAAAGAAGCTGAAAATCAAATATCGGCACTTGGAGGCAAAGCAACATCTTCGGTAAGTAAAAAAACAAACTATGTAGTTGTAGGTGAAAATCCCGGAAGTAAATACCAAAAAGCATTAAATTTGGGAATAAAAACATTAACCGAACAAGAATTTAAAAAACTGTTAAACATAAATTAGAATATCATATAATTTTTAATAAATTTTATTACACATAAAACAATAACAAACAAAAGGATTATAATGTGAAAACAAATTTTGAAATTATTTTTGAAGATGAAAATATTTTGATTATAAGCAAACCTTCGAGAATTTTTACAATATCAAATAATCCCGAAGAGATAACGTTATTTTCGGAAATAAAAAAACAAATTAAATCCGTATTACCCGTATTTTCTTTAGATAAAAATGTAACGGGAATTGTTTTTTTTGTAAAGAATAAAGATGCTCACAAATTTATTTGCGAACAATTTCAAAAAGAAAAAATAGAAAGAACTTACAATGTTTTAGTTAACGGAGTATTGGAACAAGAACACGGTGAAATAAATAAAAAATTGCTTATACGAAAAGATTCTACCGTTTTAAGTGAAAAAGGAATAAATTCGGTAACAAAATTTAAACTTATTGAACAATTTAAAAGCTATGCTTTTGTGCAAGCTGTCCCTTTGACAACAAGACCAAAACAAATAAGAGCACATTTCTTCTCAATAGGAAATCCTCTTGCGATAGATGAAATTTATGCGACATCGGAACCTGTATTATTATCAAATCTTAAACGAAGATATAAAGGTATCAATAAAGAGAAACCTTTACTTACAAGAATACCGTTACATTTGGCAAAAATAAAAATTATACTTCCGGGTAAAAAAGATTTTTCAACATTTGAAACACATCTTCCAAAAGATATGGAAATTACTTTAAAACAATTAAGAAAATACAATAAAAAACATTGACTAAATGCTTTTCTAAATTATATAATAGCAATAATTGAAATTTAATTAAGAAAAGAGGTTTTTGTGGTTAATTCATTCAGTTCAAAATTAGAAAATAAAACAAAACCCGTGAACAAGTTAGGATTACCGAAAGATTACGGTGATACCGCAATAACAATTCTTCCTAAAGATCCTGTTTCCATTTTTGCATATTGGTCAATAAATCGGGAAACAAAAAAGAATTTAGAAAGCAAATACGGTAACGATTTCTTTAAAAATTCAAAATTAGTTATAAGAATATACGATATGACCGATGATACAAGAAAAACAGGGTTTGATGTTTTTATAGATACAACCGATAACAGTTATTATATAAACGTAGGTAAATTTAACAGAAGTTGGGTAGCCGATATAGGATACATTACTTCCAAGGGTAAATTTATTTCCGTTGCAAAATCAAATATTTTAAATATGCCGAAATACGGAATATCCGCAATTACCGATGAACAATGGGTTATGTTGGAAAGTGAATTTGAAAAAATATTAAAAACATCAAACTTATTTAATGTAGGAACAAGCTCTCTTGAAAACTCAAAAGAAATTTCAAAAATCATTTTTGAAAAATGGAAAAAGATTTTATCAAATTCTTTGCCGAGTTCGCAAAATGTTCCCAATTCAATGGCTTTTGTCATAAAAAAATAGAGTTTATAAAAATAAAAAATGAATATACAAGGTTATTGGTGTCTACAATTACATGCACACTTGCCGTTTGTTCGTCATCCGAATTATCCAGATTTTCTTGAGGAAGATTGGCTTTATGAGGCAATAACGGAAACTTATTTACCGTTAATTTCCGTATTTGAAAATCTTATAAAAGATAATATTGATTTTCGTTTAACCATGACACTTTCCCCTTCACTTGCAAATATGTTGGCGGATTCTCTTTTACAATCAAGATACTGCAATAAATTAAACAAACTTATTGAATTATCATACAAAGAATTAGAAAGAACAAAAAACAATCCCGCTTTTCATAATACGGCAGTAATGTATAATAAAAATTTAATATGTTGTAAACAAATTTGGGAAAAATATAACGGTAATATTTTATATGCTTTTAAAAATTTGCAGGATATCGGTAAAATAGAAATTATTACCTGTTGTGCCACACACGGTTTTTTACCTTTAATGACAAATAAAACGGTAATTAAAGCACAAATATCCATAGCTTGCAAAGATTATCAAAAACATTTCGGGAAAAGACCGAGAGGAATTTGGCTTGCCGAATGCGCATATAACTACGGTGTTGATGAAATTTTAAAAAATGAAGGTTTAAAATTTTTCTTTTCCGAAGCACACGGAATTTTATATGCAACTCCAAGGCCTAAATACGGAGTTTTTGCTCCGATATATTGTCCTTCAGGTGTCGCCGTATTTGCCAGGGATATGGAAACTGCTCAACAGGTTTGGAGTGCCGAAAGCGGTTATCCGGGTGATTTCGATTATAGAGAATTTTACAGAGACATAGGTTATGATTTGGATTATGATTATATAAAACCTTATTTACATTCCGACGGGGTTAGAAGAAATACCGGTATTAAATATCACAGAATTACCGGAAAAACAGAATTAAATAACAAACAACCTTATAATCCGATTTGGGCAAAAAACAAAGCAAAAATTCATGCACAAAATTTTGTTTTTAACAGACAAAATCAAATAAAATATTTAAGAACTATTTTAGGAAAAGAACCTATAGTCGTATCAATGTATGATGCCGAGCTTTTCGGACATTGGTGGTTTGAAGGTCCTGAATTTATAAATCAAATATTCAGAACTATTGCTGCGGACAAAAAAAACAATTTTACTTTTATTACTCCGATTGAATATCTGAAAAAGTTTCCCGTTAATCAGGTATCAAACCCTGCACCGTCTTCATGGGGCGCAAAAGGTTATTATGAAGTATGGCTTAACGAAAAAAATGATTGGATTTATATGCACTTAAATAAAATAGCCGACAGAATGGTTGAAATTGCTTCAACAAATAAAAATGCAACCGGCTTAAAATTAAAAGCATTAAATCAGGCAGCAAGAGAACTTTTATTGGCACAATCGTCCGATTGGCCGTTTATAATGACAACGGGAACAATGGTAGAGTATGCGGAAAAACGAATAAAAGAACATATTTATAATTTTAATACCCTATATGAACAAATAAAAAACAACACCGTTAATGAAAATTTTCTTGCAAATTTAGAAAACATTAACAATATTTTTCCGAATATTGATTATAAGGTTTATATTGAATAAAAATGAACGGTATATTATATGTAGTTCCAACACCTATAGGTAATTTAGAGGATATAACATTACGGGCAGTGCGGATTTTGCAACAATGTGATATAGTAGTTTGTGAGGATACGCGCCAAACAATAAAGTTGTTATCTCATTTAAAAATTTCAAAATATTTAATAAGTTTTTATACTCAAAACCAATTAAAAAGAATTCCTCAAATAATTTCTTTACTTAACGAAGGAAAAAACATTGCTCTTGTATCCGATTGCGGAACACCGGCAATTTCCGATCCGGGTTATTATCTTATAAAAGAAGCATTGAATAAAAATTTAACAGTCGTTCCTTTACCCGGAGCATGTGCTTTAATAACGGCACTTGTCGGTTCTGGGCTTACTACGGATTCTTTTATTTTTTTAGGATTTTTAAGAAAAAAACTCGGTAAAATGAGAAAAGAGTTGGAGCTTGCAAAACAAACGGATAAGACGATAATTTTTTACGAATCTCCACACAGAATTTTAAAAACGCTTGAAGTTTGCAAAGATGTATTCGGTGATAACACAGATATTGTTTTAGCAAGAGAACTTACAAAAAAATTTGAGGAATTTATAAGAGGTCAAATTTGTGATGTTATAAAAGATTTATCAAACCGCCAAATTTTGGGAGAATTTGTAGTCGTTATTTCAAACGAACGTGAAAATTTGATAAAATAATTTTTATAAAAAAGGAGTATTTATATGATTAGGGTTGGTATTATAGGAATTACCGGATATACCGGAGAAGAATTACTTAGAATTTTATCAAAACATAAAGATGTTCAAATAGCCGTTCTTGCAGGACGTTCGACATCATCTGTCAGAGATTTAAAAGATATTTATCCCAAATATGAAAGTTTAAATTTAAAATGTGTTCCGTTAAATATCGAACAAATAAAAAAAGAAACGGACGTCGTTTTTTTGGCATTACCGCATGCTGTAGCTTTTGAAGTTGTTCCGGCTCTTATTGAAGCAGGTAAAAAAGTTATAGATTTATCGGCGGATTTCAGAATAAAAGACCCGGATACTTATGAAAGATGGTATGGTGTTAAACATACGGGAAAAGAATATATTAAAGCTGCAGTCTACGGACTCTCAGAAATTTATACGGAAGATATAAAAAAAGCCCGTCTTATAGCAAACCCGGGATGTTACCCGACAACAATTTTATTGGGAACTGCACCTGCAATAAAAAACAGTTTAGTTAAACCCGACGGAATAATAATAGATTCAAAAAGCGGTGTTTCCGGTTCGGGAAGAAAAGGAGTTAAAAATTATTATGAAACCGAAGCACCTACCGCTCGTGCATATAAGGTCGGAGGAAAGCATAGACATATACCTGAAATAGAGCAGGAATTATCAAATTTATTTAATAAAAAAATTACCGTAACGTTTACTCCGCAAATTATTCCTACCGAAAGAGGAATGTTATCATGTATTTATATGGATTTAGCAAAACAAATAACGGTCAGTGAAATAATAAATTTATATAAAAATTTTTATAACGGAAAACCATTTGTAAAAGTTTTGGATGAAGGAAAATTGCCTTCAATAAAAAATGTTGTTATGACGAATTTCCTTGAAATAGGAATTTGTATAGACGAAAGAACAAATAAATTAATAATCATATCTGCTCAGGATAATTTGGTTAAAGGAGCATCGGGGCAAGCGGTTCAAAATATGAATTTAATGTTCGGATTATCCGAAACGGAAGGATTACTTTAAAGACAGCTGAAAAGCTGCAATGTAAAATTTGCAGTTAATGATAACGATAGTAAAATATTGGAGGAAAAATGTTACCAAAAGGGTTTTATTGCGGCGGAATTCATTGCGGTATAGCAAAAGATAAAAATAAAAATGATTTTGCTTTATTTTTTTCGGACAGTCCTTGTACTGTTGCCGGGATGTTTACGGGCAGTTTGGTAAAAGCAGCCCCCGTTTTAATAGATATAGACAGATTAAAAAAATACAGATTGTTTCAGGCAATTGTTGCAAATTCAGGTTGCGCAAATGCCTGCACGGGAAAGCAAGGAAAAAGAGATGCTTTAATTGTTTGTAAGGAAGTAGCAAAATATTTAAAAATTTCAGATACCGATATACTTGTTGCCTCAACAGGTGTTATAGGTAATTTTTTACCTTTGGAAAAAATGATAAATGCAGTTCCTAAACTTGTTGATACAATAAAAAAGCAGGATGAACTTGAAGCCGTTAAATCAATAATGACTACCGACACTTATCCTAAATATATATCCAAAAAGATTAAAGTTTCAACGGGTGAAATTAAAATATGGGCATGTACTAAAGGTTCCGGTATGATACATCCTAATTTACAAGGATTACATGCAACAATGCTTTCTTTTATTTTAACCGATGCTCAACTTTATCAAAAGCAGTTACAGAAAGTTACCGAAATTGCCGTAAAACAATCTTACAATTGTATTTCCGTCGACGGTGACACATCAACAAATGATACGGTATTGGTATTTGCAAACGGTCAAAGTAATACCGGAAAACTTAACTCAAAAGATTTGGAAATTTTTCAGCAAGCACTAAATGAAGTTACTTTAAAACTTGCAAAAATGATGGCAAGCGACGGCGAAGGTGCAACAAGGATGATAGAGATTTTTGTTAAAAACACAAAAAAACATGAAGACGCCGAAAAAATAGCTTCAACCATAGCAACTTCCCCTCTTGTAAAAACAGCACTGTTCGGTTCCGATGCAAATTGGGGAAGAATACTTGCCGCACTCGGCAGAGCAGGTGTAAAAGTAAATCCCGATAAAATAGATATTTATATAGGCGACATTATAACCGCAAAAGATGGTATGGCGGTTAAATTTGACGAGAAAAAAGCAAAGAAAATTTTACAACAAAAAGAATGTAAAATTACTATCGATATAAAAGCCGGTAAACAATGGGCAAGATACTATACTTGTGATTTTTCTTACGACTATGTAAAAATTAACGGCTCATACAGAAGCTGAAAACGGCAATTTATAATTTATAATGCAGAATTTATAATTAATGTATTTTTTGCTGTGCAAAAAATCTAATAAAAAATTAAAATTCACAAAGTGAATTTTTACCGACATTATACATTATGCATTCTACATTTTACATTTAGAAGGCATATTTTATACCTAAGTTAACACCTACACCTTGTTTACCGCCCGATTTGCCTGTTACCTGAGCATAACCCACCCAAGCCGTTCCTATAAAATTTTTCTCAAGGCCGATACCGTATTCATAATACGGATCTATGCCTTCTTCCTTTTTATTGTTACCGTTAACTTGTGTGGATGTTTTTCCGGTATTATAAATATATCCGAGCAGTGCATAAGGTTTCCAACCGTCAACCAAATCCAATTTGGCTTTAATTTGCGGTTCTATACGAAAATTATTTATACTGTCTTCCGCCACTTTTGCACCTTGTTTTGTTGTATAGTTTTCAACACCGTAAAAACCGTATATCAACGATAAATTAGGTTCAATTATCCAATAATTTCCTGCCTTAAATTCATAGCCGCCTTTTAAACCGACAATATACGTATTAATTTGAAAATCATCCGTTCCTTTTGCAGATTCCGCCTTTGTATCGGTAACACCTGCATTGGCAGTTAAGCCCAAATAAAATTTTTCTTTAACAAGCATACCGGTTACACCGAATACATAACCGTTTTGGTCAACTTTTATATTTTCAAATTTTTGGTTTACACCTGTATATCCGATATAAAAAGATAACAATTTATCATCGGTAATTTTCAAATCCAAGCCTGCTAAAGCACCGTAAACGGTATTGTCTACATCATAACTTGCTATGGTTAATTTTTCCTGATAAGCATAAGGTCTTAACCATAAACCGCCTTCTATTTTATTTTGTTCAAAAAATATAAAATTTTCCGTTGAAGCATATAAATTTTTACTGTTTTCAAGCAAATCCATTCTTCTGTCATGTCTGTTTGTAAAACTTGTATTCATACTTACAAATGCCTGATTTAAAACATTCTCCTGTGTTGCCAAACTTCCAGCTAACATTGCAACCGTTCCTTCAAGTGTAGTAGGATTTGCAACATCTCTGCTGATAAATGAAAAATATCCCGTGTTTTTGTCGTAACTTACATCATAAATATATTCCGGGGAAGTTGCAGTAGTCGTAGCAATTTTTGATACTGATGAAACTTTACCTTTTAAAGCCGTTGACGAAGTAAATAAAATATCAACACTTTTTTCGGAAGTGATGGTTACTAAATTAAATTCCTTTATATAAATATCACCCGAACCCATTGAATTTGAAGATGAATATATCGTATCCATTTTTTTTTCTTTTAAATTTACATCTACTATCAAATCTAATCTGCCGTTTATTTTAAAGTTACTTATATCATAATTTTTTATTCTTTTACCGTCACTTGAAAAATCAAAAACCGCGTTTTCTATTATATTAGTACCGCCGAAAAATTTTCCGGAATTAGAAAGTTTAAAAATTCCGGAATTAATATTAGCTGTCCCCTTAAAACCCGACATATCGGAGTTTATTATTATTGTTCCGGCACTTTCCTTATTTACATCTGTATTTATATTTAAAACACTTGAAACACTTGTGGTGTCAACAGAAACTATAGTGTCTGATAATGTTTTAAATTCTATTTTTTGATTTTTATAAACGTTTAAGTTTATTGTTCCGCCACTGTTATAAATTGCACCACCGGTTCCTTTATTACCATTAAAAATAATATCATGTTCCTTAGCTGTTAAATTTATTGTTCCGCTGCTGTTATAAATTGCACCACCTAAATTTGTTGCAGTATTGAAAGAAAAAGTTGCCCCGTCATTAAATGAAATTTCTCCGTTTACATTAACAACGGCACCTCCGATGTCTGCGGAATTTGATGAAAACAAAACATTTGCACCTATTGTAAATTCGGTATTAAAAACTACACTTTTGGAAGATTGTTCAACATAATTAACAATTGCACCACCATATTGTGCCGAATTTGATGAAAAAACGACATTGTTTCCCATTGAATATAACATTTTTGAGGTAAAAGAAGATCTGCTAACTTCTAATAAATTTTTTATTGTATAACTACTCATGCTATTATCGCTATAAATTGCACCACCAAATGTTCCGGCGGAATTTGACGAAAAATTAATATTATCACCCATTTTATACTCTATATTTGAATTAATTACAATAGCAATAACACTTGAAGTACTTGTATCAACAACATCTATACCGGATATTCCGCTATAAATAGCACCACCGTCTGTTGATTTATTATTTATAAAAGTAGCAGAATCTATTGAACAAATTATTTTACTGTTTATATTTGAATTTGTAACACTATCAACTTTTATATACGTATCGGATTTTATTGCACTGCTTATGCTTGATGTACTTGTACTTGTTGTTGAAAAAGAAACAGAATTTAACTTTACATTAACTATAAAATCGGATTTTTCGGCTTTATCGGTATTTTTAATGGTAACCGATGAATTATTTATTAATGATACTGAAGAAAAAGAAACATCATAAGCAATAAACCGAACAGTAGAAGCAGACGAAGGACTTTCAATTGAAGAAGAGCTCATCACAATATTACATAAATTATAGATATTTTTTGTTTGAAAATTTACATTTTCAGCATATAAATAATTATTATTTGTAAATTTTGAATTAATTTTATATTTTGAAGAATTCCCTACCAAAGTTAAAGCTCCCAAAGAACTTATTGTTATACCTTCTGCATTGCTATTAGTTAATCTATAAGAATTACCATATATAGCTAAATGATTATTAATATTTGCCCCTTTGCTTGAAGTAGTAGATATTGTCATTTTTGCTGCATTTGTATGCTCACTGTTAAGAAAAGTTTCTAAATTGGCGACTGTTTTTATCTCTGACTCAATAGAATAATCAAGTTTCCCCAAAATCGGGCTATTAAAAAAAGTATACGTACTATAATACACCGGTTTTGTAGATATTTTAATTCTTAAATCTTCTAAATTACCATTACCTGTAAATAAATCAATACTACCTGTTGAATATGCTATTGAAGAAATATTGATTTTTGTTAAATTAATAACACCACTTGCCTTTTTTGATATACTAAAATTATCGTTTATTGTTATTGAATCTACTGTTATATCTATACTCAAATTAACATTTTTTGTTGACGTAAAAGTATCAACCACAATATTTTGAACACTATTAAAAGTTTCACTTGATAAGTTAAAAGTTCCGGTTGATAAATTCAAAGTTCCACTTGATAAATTCAAAGTTCCTACATTAAAAGAGTAACAATTACTACTGACTCTTATTTCACCTGAATTAAAATTTATCGTTCCACCTTCCATATCAATTTCAGAATTAAAATCAACATAATTACTTGTTGATGTTTCAATACTCATAACAGTAGTTCCTGTAGATACTATTGAATTTCCCTTCTTAAAAAAAACATTTGCTCCGTTTGCAACTAAATTTATTTCTCCGTTAACTGAATAAATAGCATCACCCTTTCCTGATGTGACACTATTACCACTGAATTCTATTTTTTTACTTATTGCGTTTAAATTTAAAATACTGTCAAAAGCATATATTGCACCACCTTTATTCGTTGCAATATTTGAAGAAAAATTTGCACCGTCTTCTATTGTAAAAGTTGTCTTAAAAACGTAAACTGCACCGCCATTGCGATTGGCTGAATTATTTTTAAATGCAACATTACTACTTACTGTTACGGAACTTAAAATAACATACATCGCACCACCCTTGTATGCAGAATTACTGCTAAATTCTACGTCTGTCCCAATTAATATCCACTTTTGCTTTCTATCATCATTTCCACTGTTGCCATTTTGATAAATAGCACCACCAGTTAAAATATTTTCACCATAGCCATAAATTGTTTTGCCATCAATTATAGCGGTTGTACTTGTATATTTGTTTCCGTAAAATTCAACATTATTACCTATTTGTAAATTTCCGATGCTGTAAATTGCACCGCCCGCATTTGTTGCCGTATTTGATGAAAAATTTGAACCTTGCCCTATTATTGTTACCGATGTTAAGTTAAGGTTATAAATAGCACCGCCGGATTCAAAAGCCGTGTTGGATAAAAATTTAATTTCTTGCCCTATTTTTAAAATTCCATCTTCACTATTTAATATTGTCCCTGAAACATAAGTAGTATTATTCGACAAAGTTACTTTGTTTGTTACGGTAATTGTAGGAATTTTAGATGACATTGTTGTAATATTTGCTGCAACGGATCCTGATTCCGAATAAGTTTGATTTGAAACATTTTTATCTATTATCAAATTGTCTTTATTACGTATAGATGAAAAAGCAGGCAATACCGTTATACACAAAACAGTAAAAACCAATAATATAAAAATTTTTATTTTATTCATTTAATCCCCTAAGAAACAGAAGAATATAAATACAAAACAACTATTATATTTTATAAAAAATTTATGTTGCTTTACAACTAAAAAAACTGTTTATTTTTTAATCGAGAAGTTTTGAAACGGAAGAAAATAATTTTTTCATATCGTCCGGTATTTCTGCAATAAGATTCATTGTTTTACCTGTAGAAGGATGAGAAAATTGTATTTTATAAGAATGTAACATTTGCCTGTTAAAAGTAATTCCGTTTAAACTTTGGCTACCGCCGTAAGCCGCATCACCTAAAACGGGGTGACCTATGTATTTCATGTGGCTTCTTATTTGATGAGTTCTTCCCGTTATAATTCTAACCGAAAGCAGTGTAATACCGCCCGTTCTTGCCAAAACTTTAAATTCCGTAATTGCCTGTTTTTTAGCCAACGGACCGACCTCTATTATTTTTCTGTTTTTTTGAGACCTTCCCAAAGGAGCTTCTATTCTGCCTCTTTCTTCCCGTATGGTTCCGCAAACTGCCGTAATGTATGTTTTACGAACTGTTCTTTTTTGAAATTGTTTTGACAACGACACTTTTGCCTTTTGATTTTTTGCAAAAATTATTGCACCCGTAGTATCTTTATCCAACCTGTGAACCATAAAAGGAGTGTTATTTTTTAAATGATACATCAAGGCATTTAACAATGTTCCCGTTTCATGCCCGAAAGATTGATGCACAACAATATCGGCTTGTTTATTTATGACTATTATATCTTCATCTTCATAAATAATATTTAAAGCAATTTTTTCCGGTTTCATGGAAAAAGAAGGTTTATTTTGAAGATTATATTTTATTTTATCAAATTTTTTTAATTTATAATTAGCCGAAACGGTTTTATCGTTTACTAATAAATTACAGTCCTTTATAAGCTTTTGAAAATATGTTCTTGAATAATCCGAACAATATTTATTCATAAAACAATCTATTCTTTCATGTTTATCTTCGTTATAAATTATTTCTTCCATTTTTCCCGCCTGACATAAATATAATT
>ONEP01000110.1 GCA_900316875.1 Candidatus Ruminimicrobium bovinum | reverse complement strand
TTAACGAAGATAAAAATTTTATTTTGTCACCGTGCAACGGAACGGTTATGGATGTTATTGAAAATGAAAACGGACAAACCGAGGTTAGAGTTTTTATGTCGGTATTTAATGTTCATTTGCAAAGGGCATCAATTTCAGGCACAGTAAAATCGGTTGAACATAAACCGGGTAAATTTTTAAAAGCACATTTACCGGAAGCTTATATTGAAAACGAACAAAATATTATAACTATAGAAAATGAAAACGGAACATTTATTATAAAACAAATTGCGGGTATTCTTGCAAGAAGATGTGTTGCTTGGGTAAAGCCCGGCGATGTTATAAAGCAGGGTGATAAAATAGGTGTTATTAAATTTAGTTCTCAGGTAGATTTACTTATGCCTAAAGGTTATGATGTTCGTGTAAAAGTCGGGGATAAAGTAACATCTGGGCTTAGTATATTTGCAGTGATAAAATAAAATTGCAAAGCAATTTTATTTTGGTTTATAGTTTGAGAATATAACCTGATAAACTAAAAATTTGTTTTACAAATTTTACATTGGAGTTTAAAATGCCTTCTTTAAGAAAAGGTTTATATGTTTTACCGAGTTTATTTACGGCAGGAAATTTAGCATCGGGTTTTTTGTCGGTAATATATGCCATAAACGGAAATATAAATGCTGCCGCATGGTTTATAATTCTTGCCATTTTATTTGATATGAGTGACGGCAGGGTTGCAAGGATTACCAAAACGATGAGTAAATTCGGTATGGAATTTGATTCTTTATGCGATTTGGTTTCTTTCGGTGTTGCACCTGCGGTTTTAATGTATCAATTGGTTTTAAATACAATGGCAAATGCAGGTATTGCAATTGCGGTTATTTTTGTTGTTGCAAGTGCTACACGGCTTGCAAAATTTAATGTAAAAGCAATGGAACCGCAAGATAAAACAAAATCAAAAAGTGATACTTTCTCAGGGCTTCCTACTCCTGCATCGGCAGGGCTTATTGCTTCTTTTGTTTTAAGTTACGAAATATTCGACGGAACTGTATTAAATTTTAAAACAATTCCTTTGCTTATGAAAAAAATGCCGTTTTTCTTTAATGCAATGCCTGTTATAATGTTGTTGCTTGCTTTTTTAATGGTATCTACCGTTCCTTACGGGGCATTTAAACATATTAAATGGACAAGACCGAAATCCATACAGGTATTTTTCTTGGCAATAGTTTTTATAGCGCTTATTTGCGCTTATCCTCAAAATACCATTTTTATAATTTTCTTACTTTATGTTTTGTCGGGTTTTGTTGTATTGCTTGTAAGGGGGCATAAAATAAGAAAAGCATTATCAAAATTTAAAAAAAAGGAAATAAATAATGATTAAAAAGAATAAAAAAGATACGGTAGTTTTTTTTGATACGACATTAAGAGACGGGGAACAATCACCGGGTGCAAGTTTAACTTTTCAGGAAAAGCTGCTTGTTGCACAGCAACTTGCCGCTATGAATGTAGATATTATAGAAGCCGGTTTTCCCGTATCAAGCCAAGGGGATTTCGAATCCGTAAAATCCATTGCACAGCAGGTTAAAGGTCCCGTTATTTGCGGGCTTTCAAGAGCAAATACAAAAGATATTACTACTTGCTGGAATGCAATAAAATATTCAAAAAAGCCGAGAATTCATACATTTATTGCAACGTCGGATTTGCATATAGAAAAAAAATTACAAAAAACAAGACAACAGGTTTTTGATATGGCTGTTGCCGCCGTTAAGCTTGCAAAAGGTTTTTGTGACGATGTGGAATTTTCCGCAGAAGATGCAAGCAGAAGCGATATAGATTATTTATGTTCAATTGTTGAAGCCGTTATTGATGCGGGTGCAACAACGGTAAATATTCCCGATACGGTAGGTTATGCAATACCGTCTGAGTTCGGTAAACTTATTGCAACGATAAAACAAAGAGTAAAAAATATAGATAAAGCCGTTATAAGCGTTCATTGTCATAACGATTTGGGGTTGGGTGTTGCAAATTCTTTGGCTGCAATAGAAAACGGTGCAAGGCAAATTGAATGTACCGTAAACGGTATAGGTGAACGTGCAGGTAATGCCGCAATAGAAGAAATTGTAATGGCAATAAAAACAAAACCTTTATTTTATCCCGTTAATTACAATATAAAAACAAAAGAAATATATAAATCAAGCAAATTGGTTTCAAATTTAACCGGAATTACGGTTCAACCGAATAAAGCTATTGTCGGTATAAATGCTTTTGCACATGAATCGGGTATTCATCAGGACGGAATGTTAAAAGATAAAAGAACTTACGAAATTATGTCTCCGC
>ONEP01000117.1 GCA_900316875.1 Candidatus Ruminimicrobium bovinum | reverse complement strand
AATTGTAATAAATGCTGCCAAATATAATATGGGTTCCAATATGTTACTTAGAGGAATTGTACAAATAGTTAAAAATACTGATGTCGAATTTATAGCTATTTCTTCTGCAGATATTTCACAAAAAGAATCTCTTAATATTCCTTTTGTAAATAAATATATTCCAAGAAAATCAAAATGGATCAAAAACTATTTTATAAGAAAAATATTTACTGTTGCATATAAGATATTTGGAATAAATTTGTTTTTAGAAAAAACAAAAAATTATTCTTTGTATAATGAATTCAAAAATTTTGATTTAATTGTTTTAGTGGCAGCAGATAACTATGATTACAATAAAAAGAAAAATCCTTTAGATGAAATGATTTCTTATATTTCTAAATTAAGAAACAAACCCAAAATTATTTTATATGATTTTTCTATAAATAAAGAAAATATTACACAATATTTGAAAGAAAGTATAAAAAAAGTAGATTTTTTAACAACAAGAGATTCGTTATCTTTTGAAAATTTAAATGAAATAAAAGAAACTAAAAACAAATTATTTTTAACTCATGATCCGGCTTTTGTAGTAAAACCTAAAAAAATAGAAATAAATATAGATTGGACTAAAAATTATGTTGGGCTTAACATAAGTTCTATGGTCTTAAACAAAAACGAAAATGTTCTAGATACATATTATAAATTGATAGAACAAATTTTGTCGTATAAATATCTGAATATTTTGTTAATACCGCATGTTATGAAACAACAAGATTTAAAAGGTTTAAAAATACTTTATGAAAAATATAAAAATACTGGAAGAGTATTCTTAATAGATAATGAAAATTTCACAGGTCCACAATTAAAATATATTATTTCAAAATGTCGCTTTTTTGTTGGTGCAAGAACACATGCTACTATTGCTGCATATTCTTCTTGTGTTCCAACTTTAGTATTAGGGTATTCAATTAAATCTTTGGGAATTGCTAAAGATTTATTTGGAACTTATGAAAAATATGTTGTTAAATTAGATGAAATATCAAATAATAAAAATTTGTTAGCAGATTCTTTTAAATGGATTTATGAAAATGAAGAAAATATTAAAAAACATTTAATATCCGTAATGCCAAAATATATAGAAAATGCAAGTTCTGTCGGGAAAATTATTAAGGATATATTAAATTAAAATGAATCAAAGAAAAGTAGGTGCAATATTATCGTATCTTTCTATAGGAATTCATTCTATAATAGGTTTTATTTATGTTCCTATGTTGCTTATGTTTTTAAGTAAAGAACAATATGGGTTGTATCAACTTGTTGGTTCATTAGTTGCATATCTTGCTGTAATGGATTTTGGATTAGCTAATACTACAGTTCGTTATTATTCACAATTACTTGCCAAAAAAGATACGATAGGACAAGAAAATTTACTTGCTACAATGCTTAGAGTATATACAGGAATAGCTGTCGCCATAATGATAGTAGCGATTATTTTATTATATATACTATTACCGTTTTATACGAAAACTCTTTCACCTATAGAAATTGTTACGGCAAAATATGTTTATTGGATAATGATATTTAATTTGATGATTGTTATCCCCGGACATATTTTTGTTGCAATAATTCAATCACATGAGAAATTTGTTTTTTTAAAAAGTGTAAATATCTTGAATGTTATTGCACAACCGATATTGGTTTTTATAGTTTTGCATTTTGAAACAAGTATAGTTGCACTCGTAGTAGTGCAAACTATTTGTAATATTATGATGTTTTCTGCAAATGCATATTATTCAATATTTAAACTTAATGCAAATTTTCATTTACATAAATGGGATAATAAATTTGTTAAAGAGGTATTGATATTTTCGTTTTTTGTATTTTTGCCAAGTATTATAAGCCTTGCTTATTGGAAAACAGGACAAGTGATTTTAGGTGCTGTTATAGGAACAGTATCAGTTGCAATTTATTCTATTGCGATACAATTTAGTTCAGCTTTTATGAGTTTATCTACGGCTGTAAGCGGTGTTTTTTTGCCAAAAGTATCTTCAATTACTGCAAAAACGGATGATATGACTGAAATTAATAATATTTTTATTAAAACGGGAAGATTACAATTTTTACTTTTAAGTTTAGTTTTTTGTGGCTTTATAATTTATGGTAAACAATTTATTATTTTTTGGGTAGGTAGTAGTTTTTTAGATGCTTATTTATATGCATTATTATTAATGGCAGGTCTTTTTGTTTGTTTAATTCAAAGTGTTGGTATTTCTGTATTGCAAGCTAAAAACAAACATTATTTTCGTTCAAAAGTTTATTTTATTTTAGGAATATTTAATATTTTAGCGTCTATTCCGATGGCAAAAAAGTATGGAGCTTTAGGTTGTGCTATAACAACAACATTTTGTTTGTTTTTAGGACAAACTGTAATTATGAATATTTATTACAACAAAATAGGCATAAAAATATTAGATTTTTTTAAACAAATATTTAGTATGGCTATTCCCATATTTGTAGTTTTTATAATTGGACTGTCTATTGAAAAAATTTTTTATACTTCTTCGTTTTTCTTCTATTTATCAAAGATATTGTTGTTTGTTTTGATTTTTATTTTATTAACTTGGAATTTTGCATTTAATCAGTATGAGAAAGATTTAATAAGAAAACCTATAAATTCAATATATAGGAGATTTCGTTCATGATAAATATTATTAAAAAATCAAACTGCAGTGGATGTGGTGTATGTGTAAGTGTTTGCCCTAAACAAGCTATTTCAATGCAACTAGATGAAGAAGGTTTTTTATACCCTAAAATTAATAAAGATCTATGCATAGATTGTTCTTTGTGTAATAAGTTTTGTCCGAAGGAAAATAAATTTGAAAAAAATAAAAACTATAGTTGTGAATTTTTTGCTGCTTATAATAAAAATAAACAAATTGCCATTGATAGTTCTTCAGGTGGAATTTTTTGGAGTTTCGTTGAATATATTATAAAAAATAATGGTGTTGTATATGGAGTTGAATTAGGAAAAAATTTTAATGTTTTTCATAGTAGAGCAACTACATTGAATGATGCATTAAAATTTAGAAAATCAAAATATTTGGAAAGTAATACTAATAACATATACAAAAAAGTAAAAGAGGATTTAAATAACGATAGATTAGTTCTTTTTTCCGGAACACCTTGCCAAATAGCAGGTTTATATTGCTTTTTAGGAAAAGAATATGAAAAACTTTATACTTGTGATGTTGTTTGTCATGGAGTTCCTTCAAAAAAAGTTTTTAATAAATATATTGCCGAGTTGAATTCAAAAGAAAATAGCAATGCAATTTCAATGTGCTGGAGAGATAAAGAAAATGCTGGGTGGGGACCTAATCATGTAAGTATTAATTTTGAAAATGGTAAAAAATTAACAAGTACATCTTTAGATAATCCATATCAAAAGGGATTTTTATTGAACTTTTATTTAAGACCTTCTTGTTATGTTTGTAATTGGGCAAAACTTCCAAGAGTCGGAGATATTTCCCTTGCAGATTTTTGGGGATATACTGGAGAATTGTTAGAACAAAATAAAAATTCTGGTATTTCAGTTATAGTGGTTTCTTCAAGAAAAGGTAAAGATTTATTTGAAAAATGTAATAATTCATTTATTTATCATTCAGTTAGTAAAGAGTATGTCATTTCAAAAAGTAGACATGTTTATAAACACCCAAAGTTTAGATTTGCTCGTAAATATTTTTTTAAGGATTTAGAAAAATATTCTTTTGATTTTATAAGTAAAAAATATTTATACAGTAATCAAAAAAATTTTAAAAATTTAATTTTTAAAATAATAGATAAAATAGTGGATAAAATATGTTGAATATAACCGATAAAACCAAATGTTGCGGGTGTAGTGCCTGCTTTAATATCTGTCCTAAAGAAGCTATCAAAATGGAATATGATAGTGAAGGTTTTTTGTATCCGAAAGTTGATAAAAATAAATGTATTAAGTGTAGATTGTGTTTAAAAGTATGCCCTATAATGGAACGACAGATGCATAGAGG
Organism: Candidatus Ruminimicrobium bovinum; assembly: GCA_900316875.1. GTDB lineage: Bacteria > Elusimicrobiota > Endomicrobiia > Endomicrobiales > Endomicrobiaceae > Ruminimicrobium > Ruminimicrobium bovinum. Next base: position 23,418 of record ONEP01000117.1, on the reverse strand, counting down.
TATGGATGTATTGAAGTATGGAAACAACAAGAACAACAGAGTTTTGGAAGTTTATGGAGCGAAGAATAAAAATGTTGATGAGCAATTAAAAAGTTCGTCGGGTGGAATGTTCTCAATATTTGCAAATTATGTATTAGAACAAAATGGAATAGTTTTCGGAGCAAGTTTTGATAATAATTGGAAAGTGGTGCATAAATATATATATATAAAAGAAGATTTGGATGTTTTAAGACGGTCAAAGTATGTTCAAAGTGATATAAACATAACATATAAACAGGCAAAGCAATTTTTAGACGAGGGAAAATTTGTATTATTTACCGGAACACCTTGCCAAATAGCAGGGTTGAAAAGTTTTCTTCAAAAAGATTATGAAAATTTGATGCTTGTTGATTTGATTTGTTGGCAGGTTGCATCCCCATTGGTTTGGAAAAATTTTTTGGAAGAAAATTTTAATACTGAAGAGATAAACTCAATAGATTTTAGAGATAAAACTTACGGTTGGGATAAAAGTATAATGAGTTTATCTTTAAAAAATAATATAAAGTATCCCAAATTACCAGGTCTTTATAATTTATTACCAAAGAAAATAAAAATATTTTTATCGTTAAGAAAATATGCATTAAGTTATAGAAAAGGATGTTTAAGTGGATTGTTTTCAAGACCATCATGTCATAAATGTAGTTTTAAGGGGGATAGATATAGCGATTTTACAATAGGTGACTTGTGGGGGGTAAAAGAAATATTACCGATTATGTATGATAAAAAAGGGGTATCGGTATTAACGATAAATTCACAAAAAGCAAAAGATATATTTGAAAAAATAAAAAATAATATTGAATATAAACAAATAAGTTATGACGATATGGTAAAATACAACCCAGCATTTATCTCGTCAGCAAAATCTCATCCAAAAAGAGAAGAATTTTTCAAAAGATTTGCAACTATGAGGGATGGATGTATGGATGAATTGAGGTATGGAAACTACAACTACAAAAGAGAAAGTTTAAATAAGTTAATCTCTGAACTTCTTAATGAAAAGCCATTAATTGTTAAATTATTCAAAAAAGTAATTAAGCAAATAACGGCAAAGTAATAATTTATGCAAAGTTTATTTTGATTTGAATACAATGACTTGATAAGGTTGAAGAGTTTTTTCGGTTTTTGAAATAATATCTTCCAAATTTGAAGATTTTTCAAAGAGAACTTCAAACTTTTTTTTGTTAAAAATTTAAGAAAATATTTAAATAGCAAACATCCCTTAAATTTTGTAAATGTAAAATTTAGAACAACTGCGAGAGTATTGACAATGTTTTAAAAATATTGTATTTTACTAACTATGAGTAAGCAAATAGCATTTAAATTAAAACAAATATTAAAAGAAGTTCCTAATAATTCTATTTTTACTTCAAAATGGTTACAGCAAAAAAAAATTTCAACTTCATTAATTTCAAAATATAAAAAATCCAATTGGATAAAATCTATAGGAACAGGAGCATATACAAAGTTAAACGATAAATATGATATTGATAGTGCAATATATGCATTACAAAATCAATTAAACTTGTCTATTCATATAGGCGGACTTTCTGCTTTGAGTGATAAATATAGTATTTCTCAGAATGTAATATTTAATTCTAAAACAAATCTGTACGGAATAAAAAAAGAAAATTTACCTAAGTGGTTTAAAACAGTTTTTAAAGATAAATATAATATTTTTCTTACAGATTTTTTACCTAAAAACTTAGGAATAGAGAATTTTGATAACAATTCTTTTGAAACAAAAATCTCAAGTATGGAAAGATCTATATTAGAGATATTATATCTTGTTCCAAATGTTATAACTACTCAAACAGCATATCAAACGATGGAATTTTTATCAGCATTGAGACCTGATTTATTACAAGAATTATTGAAGGAAACAAAATCTATAAAAGTAAAAAGACTGTTTTTATATATGGCAGAAAAAATAAATTATCCTTGGTTTGAAAAATTAAATATAAAAAAAATAAATTTAGGAAATGGTATAAGGAAAATTGTTGCAGGTGGAAAATTTGATAAAAAATATAAAATAGTTATAGATAATATAGAACAATGAATAAAGTTTATGAAGATAAAGTAAAATTATTAGTTAGAATATTACCTTATATTGCAAAAGAAAAAATATTTGCTTTGAAAGGTGGTAGTGCTATAAATCTGTTTTATAAAAATTTGCCGAGATTATCGGTAGACATAGATTTAAGTTATATATTATTTGATAAAAGGGAAGATGCTTATAAAAATATTAATTGATCTCTTATAAATATTACGGAAATCCTTAAGTCAATTGGGGTAAAAACTGTGATAATGGGACAAGAAAATAAAAAACTTGTCTGTTCGGATAATCTAACGACTATTAAAGTAGAACCTAACTATGTTTTAAGAGGTTTTATTTTTGAACCGCGAGAAATGGAAACTTGTAAGATAGTAACCGAAAAATTCGGTTATGCAAAGATAACGGTCATTTCAAAAAATGAATTATATGGCGGTAAAATTTGTGCTGCTCTTGATAGACAACATCCGAGAGACTTATTTGACATAAAAGAATTTCTTGATACAAATGAAATAAATGACAACATAATAAAAGGTTTTGTTATTATGTTGTTGGGACATGATAGAACTTTTCATGATTTGCTTAATCCAAATATCTCTGATAAAAAAGATGTTTTAGAAAAAGATTTTATTGGTATGACAAATAAGTCTTTTACATATCAAGATCATTTACAAACTTTAACAAAATTAATAACAATAATTAGAGAAAATATTAAAAGTTATACAAATGTTTTATTGAAATTTGTTTCTTTAGATAATTCTTGGATAGAGGATATTAATATTCCAAATATAGAAAAACTTCCTGCAATTCAATGGAAAATAAAAAACTTAGAAAAACTAAAACAAACAAATCCAAAAAAATTTGAAGAACAATATATAAAATTAGAAGAACTATTCTTAAAAAATAATAAGAATAACCAATAAAACAAAATTCGCAATGACGATAAACAAAAAAAGATTATTTTGTTTTGAATACAATAACTTGATAAGGTTGAAGAGTTCTTTCGTTTTTTGAAATAATATCTTCCAAATTTGAAGACTTTTCAAAGAGAACTTCAAACTTTTTATTAAAGAATTTTTTCGGAAGTTTTTGTATTTCGTTTGTGGGATTTTCCACGATTATATATTTCACTCCTTCATATTTATAAGTTTTTGCCTTTAAAGGTTCTTTTACATCCACAATATTTTTTACTTCTTTACCGCTGTCAATAATTTTACCGATAAAAGAAAGTTCCTGTATTATTTCCGAGATATATTCCCATTCTTTCGGTTTTGAAGAAGATAAAGGAACCCCTTTTATAGTATAAGTAAAATAGAAAAGCCCTGTTGCTCCGTTAAATAATGCATCATAAGACATAAACCTTATTTCTTCTTTTGTAGGGAAACGACCATGTTTGCGAGGTTTTTTTAATTTTATTTCCTTCCAATCAAAAATCTGAACAACTGCCCACAATTGTTTTTGCGGACAACCTGCTTCAATAAGTTTTTGTTTGGCAATAGCAAATTTTTTCCCAAAACTTTCCAAAGGTTTACTTGGAACAGGATAGCCATCAATCATTAGAATATCGCAAATATCATAATATGGTATTTTGGTTTTTCCTCTACTGATAACAAATGCTGTTTGATGTTCGGGAAAAGTATTTTTACAAATATTATCACGATTTATCATCTCTTCTCTGGAAATATGCTTGATATCAGGTTCATCGCAAATATACCATGCTTTTATAGGATAGTTACGTGCTTCGTTTTCATATTCACTATCAATAATTTTATTAGGATAGATTAGAAGTTTCATATCATATTCTTTCGCTTTTTTTGCAAGTCGTGATAAAAATTCAGGATTTGCTTTATATGTTTGAATGGTATTAAAACCTGCTTGTTTAATTATTGGAATGTCTTCTTCATCTGTAACATTGTAAATACCGAGAACAAACTCGGCAAAAGCAGAAACAGAAATACAACTAATTATCAATAATATAAATAAACACCGAGATATATAAGTATGAAACAAATTACTTTGATATTTTTTTATTGTTTTAAAAATCATTTTGAAATTGCCCTTATTAGTTTTGTTCTTGGAAATTTATTTTTACATAACTTTTAAAGATAAAGTTCTATCATAATTTTATTAAATTTTCAAGAAAAATTTTAAATAGCAAACCTCCCTTGAATTTGGTAAAATGCCAACTGTTATGAATAACGAAAGAATAATCTTTTTAGGAATAATTAATACCATAGAAGAATTTTATGAACTAACAGGAAAAAATCCTGCTGATTTAGAACTTTCTGAAGAACAAGAAATATATAATGACAAACAAATAATAATAACCGAAGAAGAAATAAAAAAATTTTTCGGAGAATATAAAGATATAAAAGAATTAAGAGAAAAAGCCATAAAATATTTTGCGGAAAATATTCAAGGCAAAACTTTTGATATTGGCAAATTTAAAAGTATAAGAATATCAAGAAATGCAAGAGATAGATATATAGTGCAGATAGAAGAAAATTAATAATAGTTTTAAAATTATTAAAAATATTAAAAACTGCAAAATATAAAAACTCTTCAGATAAATATAAAGATAGAGAAGATAATATAACGATATTTCATTATTTTACAAATGAAATATATATAGCTAAAGAAAAGTACAGAGTATATATAACAATAGGTGAAGATGAAAACGGAAATCTTTTTTACGATTTGGACGAGAATAAAAAAACTTCCAAAGAGTAAACACTTTTACAAGTAGTGTCCCCTTTGGAAGCAACAATAGTATAATTTAAAATCTTTAACTTGTCAATGTTTATATTAAAATATATATAAATAAAAACATTTTATTATTTCACCAATAAAATAATATTTATGAAGTTTATATAACTATAGGTGAGGACGGTAAAGGAAATTTGTTCTATGATTTAGATGAAAATAAAAAACCTTAAGGATTAAACGTCGGTACAAGTGATGTGTCCTTAAGGCAACCTAAGTATAACTTAAAAAGCATAAAAAGTCAGAAAAAATTTAATAAAATTCTTGATAGAAGTGATTGCATCTAATTCCACAAAAGAATTTTTAAAGTTTGTAAAAAGATGATTAACAATAACCGATAAAACAAAATTTGCAATGATGATAAACAAAGAAAAGATTATTTTGTTTTGAATATAATAATTTGGTAAGGTTGAAGAGTTTTTTCGTCTTTCATAAAAGTTGAATATATTGAAGAATACGAGAGAATTTAAAGTTTGTAAACAGAATAAAAAAATAATGTTTTGATATTTTTTTTCATATTTTTGGATAAAGATAATAAATATGTTATAATTTATGTTGTAAAATGAAAGACATCAATAAAATAATTTTAATAGTTTTAGATAGTTTAGGTATAGGGGAATTACCTGATTCTGCCGACTATAGCGATAAAGGTGCCGATACTCTCGGGCATATTATCAAAGCTATGGGCAGAGGTTATAATTTGAACAATTTATCAAAACTCGGGCTTTATAATATTTCAAACACTTCATTTCAAAACAATCAAAAAAATGTTATCGGTTGTTACGGTAAAATGGCAACAAAGTCTCCCGCAAAAGATACTACCGCGGGGCATTGGGAATTATCAGGAATAGTATTAGATAAACCTTTCCCGACATATCCTAACGGCTTTCCCAAAAATTTAATAGAAGAATTTGAAAAACAAACAGGTATAAAAGTTTTAGGTAACTGTGTTGCTTCCGGAACGGAAATTATACAAAAACTCGGCTTACAACACGAACAAACCGGTTACCCTATAGTATATACTTCGGCAGATTCCGTTTTTCAAATAGCATGTTCGGAAGAAACTTTCGGGCTTGAAAAATTATATGATATTTGCCGTATAGCAAGAAATTTATTGCAGGGGGAACATGCGGTAGGCAGGGTAATAGCCCGTCCTTTTATAAAAAAAGACGGTGCTTATGTCAGAACAACAAACAGGCATGATTTTTCTTTAACACCTGCGGGTACAACCGTTTTGGATTTGTTTTATAATTCCGGCGGACAAGTAATATCCGTCGGTAAAATTTACGACATTTTTGCCGGTAAAAGTATTTCAAAAGCATATAAAACAAAATCCAATATTGAAGGTATAGAAAAAACAATCGAGTTGATTAAACAGCCATCAGAAAAAAATACTTTTATTTTTACAAATTTGGTTGACTTTGATATGTTATGGGGACACCGAAGAAATATTGAAGCTTATGCAAAAGGAATAAAATATTTTGACGACAAGTTGCCCGAAATAATAAATACCTTAAATAAAAATGATGTTCTTATAATAACGGCAGACCACGGCTGTGACCCTTCATATACAAAACATACAGACCATACAAGGGAATATGTTCCTTTACTTATCTACGGGAAGCAATTAAAAAACAATGTTGATTTAGGTATCAGAAGCTCATTATCTGATGTCGGGCAAACCATTGCCGATATTTTTAAACTTTCTAAATTAAAAAACGGCACAAGCTTTAAAGCCGATATAATATAATAAAACGAAAAATAAGAGTATATAGTTTTAATCTAAAAATGTGAAAATACACAAAAATATTCCCATAGAAAATGTGAAAACATATTAAAATATTCGTATCGAAAATGTGAAGACCATTGACGACAATATTAAAATTTTATAAAATTGTAAAAAATATTACTTTTTTTGAAAGGTTTTATATGAAAAGATATGCAATATCCAAACTTATAGAATGGAAAAACAGAAAAAAACATAAACCGCTTATTTTACAAGGAGCAAGGCAGGTCGGTAAAACCTGGCTTATGAAAGAATTCGGCAAAACGGAATTTAAAAAAGTTATTTATATAAACTTTGAAAAAGATAAAGATGTTGCGGAATTTTTTTCAAAAGATTTGAATGTAAAAAGAATAATAAGAGATTTGGAAATAAAATTTGAATATAATATAGTTGCCGAAGATACTTTAATTATTTTAGATGAAATACAAGAATGTTCAAAAGCGTTAACGGCACTTAAATACTTTTATGAAGATGTTCCGCAATATAATATAATTTGTGCAGGAAGTTTGTTAGGAATATATTTACATTCCGGAGTATCTTTTCCTGTCGGCAAAGTAGAAATATTATATATTTATCCGTTAAGTTTTTATGAATTTTTAGATGCATTGGGACAAGAAAAATTATGTAATGTTATAAAGGAACAAGATTATAGTTTATTATCTTCTTTTGAAAACAAAATTAATGAATTGTTAAAATATTATTTTTATATCGGAGGAATGCCGGAAGTTGTTAATGATTATGCGGAAACAAAAAATATTTTAAATGTTAGAAAAATTCAAAAGCAAATAATAAGCAACTATGAAAGAGATTTTTCAAAACATGTTCCGAAAATAACATTCCCGAAATTAAAACTTCTATGGGAAAACATTCCTAATCAGTTAGCAAAAGAACATAAAAAATTTGTTTATAATTATATCAAAGAAGGTGCACGAGCCAGAGAATACGAAAATGCAATGGCATGGTTAAAGGATTGCGGATTAATATATAAAGTAAATGCAATTTCAAAGCCGGCTATGCCGTTAAAAGCTTATGAAAATATTTCAAATTTTAAACTTCTTGTTTGTGATATAGGTTTGTTATCGGCACTAACAAAACTTAGCGTACAGATTCTTTTAAAAAATACTTCAATATTTACGGAATTTAAAGGCGCATTAACCGAACAATATGTTTTACAGCAATTAAAAACATTAAACAATGAAGATATGGATATTTTTTATTGGGCAAATGAAAATTCTACATCTGAAGTTGATTTTATTATACAAACAGACGACAATATAATTCCGTTAGAGGCAAAAGCAGGACTGAATTTAAAAGCAAAAAGTTTAAAATTTTACAGAGAACAATTTAAACCGGAAATATCAATAAGAACATCATTGGCAAATTATAAAAAAACGGATGACTTATACGATATTCCTTTATATGCAATAGAAATGTTAAATAAAGTTATAAAAGAACAAAAAAAGAAATAATAAAAAATATATTCTGGAAACTTATGTTATTAAAACAACTTCAAAAAACTAAAAATTTCATAGATAAAAAAATAAAAACAAAACCTAAAATTGCCGTAATTTTAGGTTCGGGTTTAAGTAATATCCAAAACGAAATAACAAATTCAATAAGCATACCTTACGGGAAAATACCGTATTTTAAACAATCAACGGTTGAAGGACATAACGGACAGTTGGTATTCGGAAAATTAAATTCAACCGACATTATGTTAATGAGCGGACGGCTGCATTATTATGAAGGTTATTGCCTGCATGATATAATTTACCCTGTTCGCCTTATGAAAATTTTGGGAATTGAAAATTTAATAATAACATGTGCGGTAGGGGCATTAAACAACCGTTATGATGTCGGGGATATTGTTGTTATAAAAGACCACATAAATTTTTTGGGAAATCCTTTAACAGGCAAACATTACAATATATTCGGTAACAGGTTTCCGGACTCTTCAAATATTTATGATAAAGCTTTAAGAAAAACTGTTAAACAAATTTCAGTTAAAAATAAAATAAAAATTCACGAAGGTGTTTATTTTGCTGTTACGGGCCCTTCTTATGAAACACCTGCTGAAGTTAAAGCATTTAAAAAATTGGGCGGTGATGTTGTAGGAATGTCTTTGGTTCCGGAATCAATTACCGCCTCGCAAGAGGGCATAAAAACGGTTGCTTTAACTTATGTATCAAATAAAGCGGCAGGTATTTCAAAAAAACAATTATCACACGGCGAAGTTTTGGCTTTAGGTAAAAAAGCAGGTATTTCGTTGGAAAAAATAATATCGGAATTAACGGTAAAAATAAAATGAGAATTTACGACATAATTTATAAAAAAAGAAACGGGGAAAAATTAACAAAGGAAGAAATTTCTTTCGTTATTGACGGCTACAATAAAGCAAAAATTCCGGAATATCAAGTATCTGCTTTTTTAATGGCTGTTTATTTTTCCGGCTTAAACGATAATGAAACTTTTTACCTTACCCAAGCGATGACAAATTCCGGTAAAGTTTTGGACTTATCTTTTCTTGACGGACCTACCGCAGACAAGCATTCAACCGGCGGTGTGGGCGACGGAACCTCACTTGTAATAGCACCTGTTCTTGCAGCTTGCGATATTTATGTTCCCATGATGAGCGGAAGAGCTTTGGGACATACCGGCGGAACTTTGGATAAACTTGAAGCAATACCGGGCTTTAATGTAAACCTTAATATAAAACAATTTATAAAAATATTAAAAAAGAATAAATTTGCAATGATAGGGCAAACAAAAGAAATTGCACCTGTAGATAAAAAAATGTATGCATTGAGGGATGTTACCGCTACGGTTGAATCAATTCCTTTAATATGTTCAAGCATTATGTCAAAAAAAATTGCGGAAGGCGCTAAAAATATTTTGCTTGATGTAAAAACGGGTGACGGTGCCTTTATGAGCGATTATAAAAAAGCAAAAATCCTTGCAAAAAAGATGGTTGAAACAGGTAAAAAATTCGGCAGAAATATGACGGCGGTAATTTCCGATATGGACAGCCCTTTAGGTAACCAAATAGGAAATTCATTGGAAGTTATACAAACAATAGAAGTATTAAAAAATAATATAAAAAATGATTTTTACGATTTATGTATTGAACTTTCCGCACTTACAATTATGCAAACAAAAAAAGCAAAAGATATAAAGCAAGCAAGGGCTGTTGCACAAAAAGCAATTTCTTCCGGGTATGCACTTGAAAAATTTATAAAGATGATAGAGTACCAAGGGGGAAATGCTAAAGTTGCGGATAATTATTCTCTGCTCGGAAAAGCAAAAAACGAATATATAATAAAAGCACAAAAAACAGGTTATATAGGTTGTATACAAACAAGACAGTTAGGTATTTGCTCTTGTATGTTGGGAGCCGGACGGCTTAAAACCGAAGATAAAATTGATTGGACTGCAGGTATAACAATTTATAAAAAAACAGGCGATGTTGTTAAAAAAGGTGATATTGTTGCAAAACTGTTTTACAATAAAGCTGCTGTAGAACCGATTGCAAATGCCGTTAAAGAAGCTTTTAAAATTTGCACAATTAAACCAAAAAAAATAAAATTAATAAAAGATATAATAATATAAAAATAAAATGAGGAAAAATTGCAACAGAACAGGTGGATAATTCAAGAACCTGATAAACAACAGTTTAATTATTTATTACAAAACTTAAATTTACCGGAAGTAGTATTAAAAATTTTGATGAGCAGGGGATTTGCCGATACCGCTTCCATCAGTTCTTTTATATCATCGGATAAAAATGATTTACTTAATCCTTTTTTATTTGATGATATGTATAAAGCCGTTGTAAGAATAAAACGGGCTGTTGAAAACAGGGAAACAATACTTATTTATGCGGACAGAGATGTTGACGGTATAACATCCCTTGTTATTTTGTTTAATACAATTAAAACTTTAGGCGGTAATGTTTATTGGTATATTCCTTCTAACGAAGGGTATGGCTTATCGAATGAAATTCTTGATAAATATAAAGCTTTAAATACAACCCTCGTTATCACCGTTGATTGCGGAATATCTTCAACGGAAGAAGTTGATTATGCAAATTCTTTAGGTATGCAGGTTATAGTTACCGACCATCATGAAGTTCCTCCCGTATTACCTAATGCTTATGCAATAATAGACCCCAAAAAAACAACATGCAATTATCCTAATAAAAGTTTGGCAGGTTGCGGAGTATCTTTTAAAGTTTCACAGGGCTTAATGCTTTCTTACGGGAAAGATTTTGACCAAACCGTTTCTTTTGTTTGTGTTCAAAAAAACGGAACAGGTTATAATGCCGTTATAATCAATACGAAAAATAATATCATTGCAGAAGAAAAAGAAATTTCGGTAAACGGTTTTGAAGATATAAGCAAACATTTATCAACATATAAAATTGTTACAGATGATAAAACATTGTTTGAAAATTTTGAAAATGTTGAAGAAATTAAAATTGAAAACGGCTCTTTAAATTTAAAAGAAAAAGCCGAATTGATTTTAAAACAATATATTAAAGAACAAAAATTAAAAGACAGAAGAATGTTGGCTTTTTTTGATGAAACCGCAGATTTGGTTGCACTGGGAACAATAGCCGATATAGTTCCTTTACTTGAAGAAAACAGAATTTTTGTTAAAGAAGGTTTAAACATTTTAAATAAAAACCGTGATAAAAGATACGGCTTATCCAAAATTATAGATGAATATATAAAAGGACATCCTAAAATATCAACCAAAACAATTGCATGGAATATTACACCGGTTTTAAATGCCGCAGGAAGAATGGCAAAAGCAAATGTATCGGCAGAACTTTTGTTGGCGGACGATAAATATAAAGCCAATGATTTTTTTATTCAATTAAAACAACTTAACGTTGAAAGGAAACAGCTTCAGCTTGATAATGCACACAAATTTCAGTATTTCTTTAAAAAACAATGTAATCCGGATACCGATAAAATATTTGTAGTTTTGGCAGAAGGTATTGCACACGGAGTTACAGGTATTATTGCTTCACAATTTGTAAAACAATATTCCAAACCGACTGTCCTTTTGATATCCGACGGAACAACTGCAGTAGGGGCATGTCGTTCGGTTGAAGGTTTTGATATAGTTGCGGCTTTGGAGCAAACTAAAGATTTATTGCTAAAATACGGCGGGCATTCACAAGCGGCAGGTTTTACCATAGAAATATCAAAAGTTGAAGAGTTTAGAAACCGGCTTAAAAAAATAGCCGAAGAAAACCTTTCAAAAGAAATGCTTGCAAAAAAAATAAATATTGATTGTGAACTTAAAATTTCAAAAATAAACAGAAAAACTTATGACGATTTAATGCTGCTTGAACCTTTCGGTGCAGCAAACCCTACACCGATATTTTTAATAAGGGATGTTGAATTTACCGAAGTTAATGTTATAGGACAAACTGAAGAACACCTGAAATTAAAAGTATGCCAAAACGGAAGTTTTGTAAATGCTTTGTTTTGGAACGGTGCAAAATACAGAGATTTAATGCAATACAAAAGAAAATTTAATGTTCTGTTTAATATAGAATTAAACAGAGATTCCGTCCAAATTATAATTGTGGATATCAGCGCAATCTGAAAAACCTTCATATTTTTACCAAAATATGCTATAATAAAAAGATAAATTGTGGAAAAAGTATATACAAATATAGAAAATATCAGAAATAGAATTTTGTCAGTGGCGAAAGGCAAAGAAATAACTCTTGTTGCCGTTACCAAAACTTTTCCCGTTGAAGATATGGAAAAAGCTTTGAAGTGCAATATAACCGATATTGCAGAAAGTAAAATACAAGAGGCGTTGCCTAAATTGGATGTTCTTTGTAAAAAAAATTTATTAGCAAACGTAAATAAACATTTTATAGGTCATTTGCAGTCAAACAAAGCCAAAAAAGCCGTTTTAAATTTTGATTTAATTCAGTCTTTGGATTCGGTTGAACTTGCCAAACATATAAACAGGCATGCAAAAGATATAAATAAAGTTCAAAAATGTCTAATAGAATTGAAAGTATCGCAGGAAACAACAAAATCCGGAGTATCAATTCAACAATTAGAAGAAATTTACGATTATTGCCTTAATAATTGTCCTAATATTTTAATATGCGGTATTATGACAATAGCTCCTTTTTTTGACGACAAAGAACAGGTAAGGCCGTATTTTAAGTTAGCCCGTAAAGTTTATTCCGATATTAAACAAAAAACAAACAATAAAAATTTCAAAATTTTGTCTATGGGAATGTCGGATGATTTTGAAATAGCAATACAAGAAGGTTCAAATATGGTTAGAATAGGTTCTGCCATATTCGGGGAGAGAAATTATGATAAACAGAAAGTTTTATGATAAAAAAGTTGTTTTTATAGGTTCGGGAAATATGGCAGAAGCCATAGTTGCAGGTTTTATAAGAAATGATATTATTGCAAGAACAAATATTTTTTGTAATGATATATCCTCCGACAGATTAAATATTATTTCAAAAAAATATGCCGTAAATACAATGCAGGATAAAACCCAAATACTTGAAAATGCCGAAATTGTATTTTTGGCCGTAAAACCTCAACATTTACCGAATATTTTGGAAGAATATTCAAAAGATATTGCAAAAGCAAAAATTATAGTATCGGTTGTTGCCGGTGTTACTACAAATACTATAGCAAAATATTTGCCGGATAATATAATAATAAGGGTTATGCCCAATACTCCGGCACTTGTAGGGCAAGGTGCAATTGCCGTTTGCGGCGGAAGCAAGGCAAGCGCGGAAAATGTTTCCGATATTGCGGATTTATTTTCGGTAGTAGGTCGTGTGGAAATAGTTAAAGAAAAAATAATAAATGCAATTACGGCTGTTTCCGGTTCCGGACCTGCTTATGTTTTTTATTTATCCGAAATTATGAGAGATGTTGCGGAAAAATTCGGAATTCCTTCGGATGTGGCTAAAGAGTTGGTATATCAAACAATATACGGTGCGGGTAAAATGTTAAAAGAAAGCGGATTGGATGATGTTGTTTTAAGAAAACATGTTACATCTCCCGGCGGAACAACCGAAAAAGCCATAGAAGATTTTGAAAAAAATAATTTCAGACAAATTGTTTTTTCAGCTATAGATAAAGCAAGAAAAAGAGCTGAAGAACTTTAAGTTATATATATTATTGTAAAAGAGGATGAACAATGATTATTAAAGTTAGAGTTATTCCAAACTCAAAAAGAAATGAGGTCGTAAGCAGAATCGGCTCAATATTAAGAGTTAAAATAGCAGCCCCTGCCGTTGAAGGAAAAGCAAATGAAGAATTATGTGATTATTTATCTGACTTTTTTGATGTCAGAAGAAGTAATATTCTTTTAAGAAAAGGTGAAAGAGGAAGAGAAAAAACCATAGAAATTACCGGAAGAACGGAAGAAGAATTGGAAGAAGTTTTGGATACAATACCGTAGAAAACAATTTATAATTTATAATGTAGAATTTATAATTAATGTATTTTTTTGTTTTGCAAAAAATTTGATAATCAATCAAAAATTTACAAAGTAAAATTTTACAAAAGACATTCATATTATAAATTCTACATTATACATTTTACATTATAAATAAGGGTTAATATAAAATGGAAAACGAAAAAAAAGATTATTCAAAAACCGTTAATTTACCTAAAACAGATTTTCAAATGAAAGCAAATTTAGCACAAAGAGAACCTGATTTTTTGAAAGAATTATATGATGCTAAAATTTATGAAAAAATGAGAGCAAAAAACCAAGGGAAGAAAAAATTTATTCTTCACGACGGTCCTCCTTATGCTAACGGTAATATGCACAGCGGGCATGCTTTAAACAAAATATTAAAAGATTTTATTTTAAAATATAAAAATATGAAGGGCTTTGATACTCCTTACACTCCGGGTTGGGATTGCCACGGACTGCCCATAGAAACACAATGTTTAAAAGAATTAAAAACAGATAAACATAAAGTAGATAAAAAAGTTTTCAGAAAACAGGCAAGTGACTTTGCAAAAAGATTTGTTTCAATACAGAGAGAAGGTTTTAAAAGATTGGGAGTTTTTGCCGATTGGGAAAAACCTTACCTTACACTTGATTACAAATATGAAGCTTCTATAGTTAAAGTTTTCGGCGAGCTTGTAGAAAAAAATTATTTATTCAGAAAAAAGAAACCTGTTTATTGGTGTTCATCATGTGAAACGGCACTTGCAGATGCAGAAGTTGAATATGCAGATGTTTCGTCGGATTCAATATTTGTAAAATTCAAAATTGTTGAATTGAGCGATACATTAAAAGATAAACAAAATTTATTGAAAGATTATTCCGTATTGATATGGACAACAACACCTTGGACATTGCCGTCCAATGTGGCACTTGCTTTTTCGCCTATAGCAAAATATGTTGCTTGTGAGTATATGTTAAACGGTAAAGTTGAAAAAATAATAGTTGCTAAAGACTTGGCGGAGAATGTAAAAACAAAAATAAAAGCGGAAAGTTTTACGATAAAAGCGGAAATTGACGGAAAAAATTTGGAATATATAAAATGTCAAAATCCGATAGTTGACAGAAAATCTCTCGGTATTTTGGCTGATTATGTCAGTATGGAAGACGGAAGCGGTATAGTACATATTGCTCCCGGGCACGGACAGGAAGACTATCAGGCGGGGCTTGCATACAAACTTGATATTATTTCACCTTTAAATGACAGAGGACAATTTACAAAAGAAGTTCCCGAATTTGAAGGGATAAATGTTTTTAAAGCAAATCCTTTAATAATTGAAAAACTTACCAAAGAAGGAACTCTTCTTGCAAGTATAAAAATAAATCATTCTTATCCTCATTGCTGGAGATGTAAAAAACCCGTAATATTTAGGGCAACTCCTCAATGGTTTATGGGTGTAGATTTGCATGATTTAAGGAATAACCTTCTTAAAG
This sequence comes from Candidatus Ruminimicrobium bovinum, assembly GCA_900316875.1. Classification (GTDB taxonomy): domain Bacteria; phylum Elusimicrobiota; class Endomicrobiia; order Endomicrobiales; family Endomicrobiaceae; genus Ruminimicrobium; species Ruminimicrobium bovinum. The sequence continues at coordinate 7,825 of ONEP01000117.1, read as the reverse complement.
AAATTAAAAATGTTAATTGGGTTCCAAAATATGGCGAGTCAAGAATTACCGGAATGATACAAACAAGACCTGATTGGTGTTTAAGCCGGCAGAGATTGTGGGGAGTTCCGTTACCGATATTCTATTGTAAAGAATGCGGTGAACCGATATTGGATAAAAAAATTATAGATAAAGTTGTTGAAGAATTTAAAGTTCACGGTGCGGGAATTTGGTATGAAAAATCCGCTGAGGATTGGTTAAAAAGTTTTGATGTTCAATGTCCTAAATGCGGAAAAACGGAATTTAAAAAAGAAGAAGATATTCTTGATGTATGGTTTGATTCTGGAGTATCAAGTGAAGCCGTTCTGTCAAGCGGAAATTATGACGGATTGGAATTTCCGGCGGATTTATATCTTGAAGGAAGCGATCAGCACAGAGGATGGTTCCAAAGTTCGTTGCTTCCTGCGGTTGCAATAAAAGGAACGGCTCCTTATAAAACCGTTCTTACTCACGGGTTTTTGGTAGACGGTCAAGGCAGAAAAATGTCAAAATCGTTAGGTAACGGGCTTGACCCTTTACAGATAATAAATAAATACGGTGCAGATATTTTAAGGTTATGGGTTGCATCGTGTGATTACAGAGAAGATGTCAGAATATCGGATGAAATTATAAAAGGACATACCGATACATACAGGAAAATAAGAAATACAATCAGGTTTATGCTCGGAAATATCAGTGATATGAAAAAAGAAGATATAGTAAAATTTGCTGATATGAACGAAATAGATAAATATGCTTTATGGACATTAAACGAAGTGGTAAAACAGGCAGAAGCCGGTTTTGAAAATTATGAATTTCATAAAACCGTTAAAGTTATAAACGATTTCTGCACGGTATTTTTAAGCGGGTTTTATCTTGATGCACTGAAAGATATTTTATATTGTGATAAAGTAAACAGTAAAGCAAGAAGAAGCGCACAATCTGCAATGCTTGAAATTGTTACGGCTTTGGTTGAAATAATGTCGCCTATATTGACATTTACAATGCATGAAGCATGGAAAGAAATAAAGAAAATAAAACAAGATTTGCCTGAATTTGTAACATTGGTAGATTTCCCTAAATCAAATGAAGAATATAAATTGGAAAAAGATGTTCTTGCAAAGTGGGAAACACTTGTTCGAATAAAACAACAGGTTTTGGCAGAAACGGAAAAGTTAAGAAAAGAAAAAATTATCGGTTCAAACTTAGAAGCAAGTTTAACAATTAAATACGGTTCAAATTTTGCGCAAGCATTAAATGATATCGATTTGATAAATATTGTATTCGGAAGTTGGGATATAAAACTTGAAAAATCGAACAATGCCGAAGAAATTTCAGTTGTTGCGGGTAAATCCGGTTTTGAAAAATGTCAAAGATGTTGGAGACATATAGACCATATAGAAAACGGTTTATGCAAAAGATGTGCCGATGCCACAACAAGCTTATAGTTGAAAAACTTAATGTTTTAAAAGAAAAATTTACAGAGTAAATTTTTTATTATGAAAATAGGTATAGATATAGAGGAAGTTAAAAGATTTAAAGCACTTATTAAAAACAGGGCTTTTTTATCAAGAGTTTTTTCTCCGGAAGAAATAAATTATTGCTTGTCAAAAAAAAATTCTGCCGAACATTTTGCTGTTCGCTTTTGCGGTAAAGAAGCCGTTTGGAAAGCATTAAGTAATTCCAAAATACAAATAACATCCGTTTCTTTTAAAAATTTAAACAGCGGAAAACCCGTAGTTTTAATAAATAATAAAAAAAAATCAAAAATACAAATATCTTTTTCTCATACAAAAACAGTTGTAGCTGCCGTTGCTATAGTTGAAGATTAGAAGATTGAATGATTTGAAGAGAAAATGAATTTCAATAAATTGTTCAAAAGAAAAAAAAACAGTTATAAAAACAATTTCGGACACGTATTGGTTGTGGCAAGCTCTTACAATATGCCCGGTGCGGGTGTGTTGTGTTCAAATGCCGCTATCCGTTCCGGTGCGGGACTTGTAACTTTTGCCTTTCCGGAATCAATATATCCTGCAGTTATACAAAATATAAAACCTGAAATTATGTTACTTCCTTTAAAAGAAAAAAATAAAAAACTTACTGAAGCTGCAAAAACGCAAGTAATTAATTTTATAGATAAAAGGAAAATAACATCCGTTGTTATAGGTTGCGGTTGCGGACAAAGTTTATTCCTTAAGAATTTAATAAAATCAATAATTAAAAATTTTGAAATATATGTTGTAATAGATGCCGACGGAATAAATTCTTTTTCAAATCAACAACAAAATTCAACGGTTAAAGATTTTATAAATTCAAAAGCTAAAATAATAATTACACCGCATCCCAAAGAATTTGAAAGAATTTCCGGTATGAAATACGATAATACATCTGCAGGAAGAAAAAAAATAGCAGAAACTTTTGCAAAAAATAATGATATAATTTGTGTATTAAAAGGACATAAAACAGTTGTCAGTGACGGGGAAAAAGTTTATATCAATAATACGGGTAACCCCGGTATGGCAACAGCCGGAAGCGGTGATGTTTTATCCGGAATTATAGCTTCGGTTATATGTAATGAAAATAATGATTTGTTACTAAAAACCGCAACGGCGGTTTATATTCACGGACTTGCGGGAGACTTTGCAGCTAAAAATAAAACACAGGTTTCAATGACGGCAAGTGATATAATTGAAAATTTACCGAAAGCATTTAGGAGCATAAAATGAATTTATTTAAAACTTTACAAAGTATAAGAAGAACAATTCATCAAAATCCGGAATTAAGTAACCGGGAAATTAAAACTTCCGCACTTGTTGAAAAAATTTTAAAAGAAAATAAAATAAAAACATACAGAATTTGTAAAACAGGTATTATCGGTATTTTGGAAGGTAAGAGAAAAACTTCTTCAAAATTAAAAACATTGGCATTAAGAGCCGATTTGGATGCTCTTCCGATTATTGAAAAAAATAATGTAAGTTATAAATCTAAAAATAAAGGTGTTATGCATGCGTGCGGACATGATTGCAATACAACAATTATGCTCGGTGCGGCAATGCTTTTGGCAAAACAAACGGAAAATTTTTCAGGCAAAATACAATTTATGTTTCAACCGGATGAAGAAAAATCTACAGGCGCAAAAAATATGATAAAAAGCGGAGCTTTATCAAAAAATAAAGTTGATTTTATTTTAGGTGTCCATGTAAGCCCTTGGATTAAAACCGGTTGTATCGGTTTGAAATACGGCGCAATGATGGCGGGTGTAGATAAATTTACAATAGAAATTAAAGGATTACTCGGACACGGTGCGTATCCTCATTTATCAAAAGATCCCATAGTTGCGGGTAGTCAGTTTATAATGTCTTTGCAAACAATACCGTCAAGAATTATAAATCCGGTAGAACCTGTTGTTGTTACCGTAGGTAAAATTGAAGCAGGAAAACAATATAACATCATTGCCGATAAAATTACAATAATCGGAACGGTTAGAACTTTTAACGTTGCTACCAGAGAACTTGTAAAAAAGGAAATAACCGACCGTCTTGAAGGTATAGTAAAAAGTTATAAAATGTCTTATACAATGAAATATGAATCGTTGAATACTCCGTTGATAAATGATGACAGTATGGTTGATATGTGTGTCAGATCTGCAAATGAATTTTTTGAGAATAAAAATAAAATTGTTATGCTTAAAAATCCGTCTATGGGCGGAGAAGATTTTGCGGAATATTTAAAGGAAGTTAAGGGTGCTTTTGTTTATGTAGGTTCCGCATCAAATAAAGCAACGTCTTTCCCGTGGCATCACGAATGCTTTGATATTGATGAGAAAGCTTTGGTTATGGGAGCGGAATATATTTGTAACACTGCAAAATATATTTTGAATAATAAAATATGATAGATTCAAATACAAAACTTATTTCAATTTTCGGCAATCCGATAAAACATTCATTATCTCCGATAATGCAAAATAAGTGGCTTTGTGATTGTAAAATAAATGCCGTTTATCTTGCTTTTGCTTTTGAAAAAAATCAATTGAAAAAAGCCGTTGATTCAGTAAGGGAACTTGGTATGATAGGGGCAAATGTTACCGTTCCTTATAAAATAGAAGTTATGAAATATTTGGATGTTATTGATTTTGCCGCAAAAAAAATAGGAAGTGTAAATACAATAGTCAATAAAGCGGGTAAACTTATCGGATATAATACCGACTGGAGCGGTTTTATAAACGATTTAAAAGCCAATAAAATAAATTTAAAAAATAAAAAGGTTTTTGTTTTAGGTGCCGGCGGTGCATGTAAAGCGGTTTTATATGCTTTAAATAATATAGGTGTAAAAAAAATATTTCTGTGTTCAAGAACATATAAAAAAGTAAAACAATTATCAAAATTGTATATGAATATTGTTCCGGTTAAAATTGAAGAAATAAAAGATGATTTTCTTGTTAATGTTGACAGTTTCATAAATACTTCAACGTGCGGTATGAAACCTACGGACATTCTTCCTTTTGCTATTAATAAATATAATAAAAACATTGTTTTTTATGATTTGATTTATAATAAACAAACCCCTTTTAAAAAGTTTGCTTTAAAGAATAAATTAAAATATTTTTCGGGTGAAGGAATGTTAATAAGGCAGGGGGCGGATGCTTTTAAATTATGGACTTTAAAAAGCCCTAAAATAAATGCGGTTAAAAAATTGTTTACGGGAGAATAAATTGCTTACTTTTATAATTACTGTTTTACTTTTGTTAAATTTAATTTTTATAATATTTTTGAGAAAACATAAAAATAAAACGGTTGCGGTGCTTGATGTAACCGCCGTTCTTGATTCACGAATTATCGATTTTATCAAAACAAATCTTTTTGATGAATATATATTGCCTTCTTTTATTCAAAAAGAAGTTGAAAGAATAAAAGGTAATAATAAATTAATAAATAAACTTATAAGTAATAAAAAGGTAACAACGGTAAAAAAAGATTATAAAAAATTAACCGACTATAAATTTAAACTTTTAAAATATGCCAAGGATAACGAATTAATTATTATTACCGACGACTTTGAAATAAACAGAATGTCCGTAATAAGGGCATTAAATTTTGTTAATTTAAACGATTTATATAACAGTTTAAAACCGATAATTTTACCCGGGCATACAATTTCAATTTTAATTTCAAAAGAAGGTAAGGAACGAAATCAGGCAATAGGGCTTTTGGATGACGGAACTACGGTGGTTGTTGAAGACGCAAGAAAATTTATAGGTAAAGAACTGCCTGTAAGAATAACTTCAATAATGCACACATCAAACAGTAAAATGATATTTGCAAAAATTTAATTTTAAGGAAACGAAATGAATTTTTCAGCAGTTATAGTTGCGGGCGGAAGCGGTAAAAGATTCGGCGCAAAGCAGCCGAAACAGTTTTTGCTTTTAAATAAAAAACAAATGTTTTTATGGAGTGTTATCGCTTTTAAAAAATTAAAAGAATGTAAACAAATTATTCTTGTCGTTCCGGAAGATAAAATTAAATTTATGCAAAAATATAAAAAAATATACGGACTTGATATTGTTTGCGGAGGAAAAGAAAGATACGACTCCGTTAAAAACGGCTTGGAATATGTCAAAGATAATATTGATTTTGTTGCAATTCACGATGGAGCAAGACCGCTTATTACAAGTGAAATAATTAAAAAAGTTTTAACGGTTGCCGTTCGATACGGTGCCGCAATTGCCGCATCCGTTGCAAAAGACAGTATAAAAATTTCCAAGGACGGGAAAAAAATAATTAAATCAACAGACAGAAATACCGTATGGCAGGCACAAACACCGCAGATATTTAAAACAAAAATATTAAAAAAAGTTTATTCTAAAAAAATACCTAAAACAATTACGGATGATTCGCAGCTTGTAGAAAAATCAGGGGAAAAAGTTATGTTGGTTGATGCGGGTTATGAAAATTTTAAAGTAACACATCCGATGGATTTTAAGTTAGCGGAATTAATATTGAAAAAGAGGAATTAAAATGTTCGTAGGTTTCGGTTATGATGTTCACAAATTTAAAAAAAACAGAAAATTATTTTTAGGCGGAGTTAAGATTTCGGATAAAAACGGTTTGGACGGACATAGTGATGCAGATGTTTTGATTCATGCTTTGATGGATGCATTGCTCGGTGCTGCCGGACAAAAAGATATCGGACATTTTTTTCCGAATACCGATATGAAATATAAAAATATATCAAGTGTTGAATTGTTAAAAATTGTGGTTAAAAAATTGAAAAACAAAAAATATAAAATAGTAAATGTTGATATGACCGTAGTTGCCGAAAAACCTAAAATATATCCTTATATAGATGATATGAAAAAAATTTTATCGGATACTTTAAAAATAAAAAAAGAGTTTGTTTCAATAAAGGCAACGACTAACGAAGGTATGGGCTTTATCGGACGGGCTGAAGGTATTTGTGCAATGGCCGTTGCTTCATTAAAAAAATAAAAATTCCTTAAATTATATGTTTGCTAATACAATATTGATTTGTTTTTTGTTCCTTTGAAAATACAGTTTATATTTATAGCCCTTATGCTTTTATAAAATACAAATTTTACAACAAGGTGACAAAATAAAAAGAATAAGGTATAATTAAATTATAGTATTTGTTATATAGGAGGGTTTATGAAACGATTTTTAAACAAAATTCTTTCGCCCGTTAATTTGATTTGTGAATTTTTGTCATTTTCAAAAGTTTTCGTTTATACATCATTATTATTACTTGTTTTAACAATAACAAATGTCTATGCTGGAATTGGAGACGGAACAATTTCGGGAATTATTTCCGGAGGGGATCATGAATGTGAACAAATATCAAATGGAACAATTAAAGACGGTGCAAATGTTTTAGTTACAAACGATTATACAGCATCGGCAATATATAAAAATTTTAGCATTACAGATAGTAATGTCGAAATAAAACAATCTAGATGCGGAATAAATATATATACTATAGGAGATGGTAACATATCTGGTTCAACCGTTAGGATGAGTTCTTTAACAAGTGTAGGATATTTATACTATAAGAACGATGGCACAAAACTAGACTATCCGATATATTATGATACAATTGCAAAAAAAGTATATTATTGGGAAGGCGGTATACCAAATACCACTAAAATTGATGTTGATAGAGAGATAACTTTTTCAGCTACTTGGGCAGATGGAATATGTGTAGGTAGTGGAAGGACATTAACAATTGAAAACAGTTATGTGGAAATTTCGACAATCGGTGTTTGGGGAATTTCAGGTTCTCCTTCAATTTCCGGCGGAACACTAAGAATATATAATTGCGGTTTTGATACAAAAGATCTTGGTTATCAATATTATACCGTTTATAAAAATAGTGGTACACCAAGTATGTATGGTATGATTGGTGGCAAAATAAAAGATGATGCTTATGTAGAAGTTTTTAACAATAACGGTGTTGGAATTGCCTCTGTAAAATTCGGTACCCCTGAAGGAAGCGGTATTGGCGTGCCGACAGTAATCAGTAAAAATAATAAAGGTGTAGGAATACAAGGCAGTATAATCTATGAAGGCTTATTTACGATAGAAGGAAATTCCGGCGGAACATATAACAATACAATATATGGCGGAACATTTAATATTACAAACAAAAATGCTTTAAGCCGTCAAAAAATATATGGCGGAACAATTACAATAAATGCATTGGAAAATGAAAAATATGAAACTTATTATAAAAGATCTGATGGGACAGGAATATATGGCTCAACAATAGACGGCGGAACAATTAGTATGGATGGCTT
>ONEP01000037.1 GCA_900316875.1 Candidatus Ruminimicrobium bovinum | reverse complement strand
GTTTTTTTTATCTTTTATGTTACTTATAAGTTCGTCAAGTTCAACATATTCTATTGCGGAAATTTCGGCAACCACACCTTGTGTATTTTCCTGTTCGTATTTATCAAGTTTTTCCGGAGGGACATTATTTACGACAATACCTTTTGCTTTTGCAAGCTTAAAAATTTCTGAAATACTTGCACCGTGTGCGGTTTTTGAAACAAAAATTTTATTTATTGTTCTGTTACCTGCTTTTAATGTTTCCAAAACTGCATTTCTTCCGAAAATTTTATCCATTAAAAAAAACACCCCCGGTATTTTAGCTGATAAGCTGAGCAACTGAAAAGTTTAACGACTTTTCAACTGTCGTTATAACTTATACTTCCATAACCTATAAACCTATAATCTGAATATATTGACTGTTTTGTTTTTTTGTTTTAAAAAATCAACTATTTTATTAACAATTTCAATTCTTGTCAACAAACCGAAAATTTTATAATTACTACTGTCTTTATTTTGCGAAAGTCCGACGAAAACATTTATCGTTTGTTTTTCAATTAATAAATCACCTAATTTTACCGCATCGGAATTTTCTATTTTGTCACCGACTAAATATTTATAACATTCATTTAATGTTATTACACCTTCCGTTGCCAAATTTATATTTTTTATTTTATATTTGGCAACCGGAATATTTTTTTCAAAAACTGTTTTTATTTCAGGAGTTATGTTTTGTATTCTGCAAAACATTTTCATTGTAGAAGAGCCGCAAATAACTTTAGCTGCATCAGTATTGATAAATTGTTGAACAAACAATTTGTCGTTTTGTTTATTTACCGGCAATCCGGTTAAAATTGATAACATAAAACTATTGGATTACAAAATTATAGGGTTATAAGTTTGATGGAAATAAATTACCAATACTCTTATAACCCTATAATATAATTTTATTTTATATTTTTTAATTCTGCTTGTATTGCTTTACCTACCGTTTCTACGGTTGCCTGTTCTATAACCGTTGTTCCTACACTTACAACCGGTCCTCTTGAACATTTTTCAAAGCAGAAAGATGCTTTAACTTCAACTTTATCTTGAATTTTTTTGCTTTCAACAAATTCATGTATGGCTTTAAGAAGTTTTTGTGAACCTCTTAACATACAACCCGTTCCGAAACATACATTTACTTTAACACAATTTTCATCTTTTGCCGCTTGTATTAAGAACGGTTTTTCGGTTATTCTTCTTCTGTTTACATGATGAGTATGTAAAACTTCGTGTGCCTTTTCACCGCCTATTGCACCGAGAAGTTCTTTGTACACCTGTTTAACATAAGGATTATCCTGCGGTTTATGAAGTTCAAGAACACTGTCATTTTCATACAAACATTTTGTTCTTTTATTTCTTACTTCAAGTTTATCATAAACGGGCTGACCTGCACCGCCGATACATCCTCCGGGACATGCCATAACTTCTATCAAATCATATTCTTTTTCTTTATTCTTAATTTGTTTTATAACTTTTCTTGCATTACCAAGCCCGTAAACAACTGCCAATCTTAAATCTTTATCACCTACTTTTAAGTTGGCTTCTCTTATACCTTCTTCTCCTCTGATAAATGCAAATTCGTCGGTGTCGTTGGAATTTTCTTTTGATAATACATTTCTCAAAACAGCTTCTGCAACACCGCCGGAGTTACCGAATATTACACCGCCGCCTGTTTTAAAGCCCAAAGGCATATCAAATGCGGATTGTTCAAGTTGTGCAAAAGAAAGCCCCGATTCTTCTATCATTCTTGCAAGTTCTTGTGTAGTTAAAACTATATCGGTATCAGGTATTCCGTCTTGTGAAAGTTCCGGTCTTGTAGCTTCAAATTTCTTTGCCGTACAAGGCATAACAGATACCACTACCAAATCTTCTCTTTTTATATCATACATTTTAGGTAACATTTCTTTTGCAAGTGAACCGAACATTCCCTGCGGGGACATACAACTTGAAAGGTTCTTTATCATATCCGGATAATACTGTTCAGTAAATTTTATCCATGCAGGACAGCATGATGTAAATTGAGGAAGTTTTTCCCCTTTTGTAAATCTTTCAACAAATTCGTTTGCTTCTTCAACTATGGTTAAATCCGCAGTAAAAGATATATCAAACACCTTAAAAAATCCCATGGATTTTAAAGCCGTTACCATTTTACCTGCAGCTTCGGTTCCCGTTTCTTTAGGAATACCGAATGCTTCACCGATTGCAGCTCTAACGGCAGGTGCAATTGCAACAACAACTTTTTTATTTTTATTTCCCAATGCTTCCCATACTTTTGTTACATCCGATTTTATCGTTAATGCACCGGTAGGACATACTCTTGTGCATTGACCGCAATAGACACATTCCGAAGACGAAAGATTTTTACCGAAACTGGGACTTACCGTTGCATGTGACCCTCTGAATGAAAAATCTATTGCACCGACAGTTTGTATCTCTTCACAGAACCTAACACAATCACCGCAAAGAACACATTTATTCGGATCTCTGACCAATGACGGTGTAGAAAAATCTTTAGGTGTATCTTTTACTATTTTTTTATATCTTACCGATTGTATTCCCAACCTTCTTGCAAGTGTTTGAAGTTGACAATGTTCGCTTTTATGACATGATGTACATTCTCTGTCGTGGTTTGCAAGCAACAATTCAACTATTATTTTCCTTAATTCTCTTATTTCTTTACTGTTTGTTACAACAACCATACCGTTTTCGGCCGGTGTCGAGCATGCGGGAACAAGACCACGTTTTTCTACATTTACAAGGCATAATCTGCAAGCACCGTAAGTGCTAAGTTCGGAATGATAACAAAATGTAGGTAATTCTATATTTGCTTTTCTTATAACTTCCAAAAGATTTTTTTCTTTATCAAAAGAAACTTTTTTACCGTTAATAGTTAATGTTTTTTC
>ONEP01000132.1 GCA_900316875.1 Candidatus Ruminimicrobium bovinum | reverse complement strand
CAACATTATATTTATTTATAAAATCAACTACTATCTGCTGTGCTTCGGCAAGCCGGCATACCGGCTCGTGCGGAAATATAGGTTTATATTCTTTATAGTTACCGTTTCTGTCTATAATGGCAACTTTACAACCGGTCCTAAAACCGGGGTCAACACCCATAATAACTTTATGCCCCGCAGGAGAAGCAAGTAATAAATTTTTTGCATTTGTTGCAAATACTTTTATGGCTTCGGTATCTGCTTCTTCAATTTTTGCCAAAAATATTTCAACCTGTAACGACGGATACAAATGCCTTTCAAAAGCGGTTTTCATTGCAGTCCAAAGTTCCGGATAAAAAAGGCACATATTCGTTTTAACTATTTTTGCAGATATTATACTTATTGCCTGCTCGCTGTCAACATCTATTTTCCAAGTTAAAATATTTTCTTTTGCACCTCTTCTTATGGCAAGGATTCTGTGCGAAACTATATTTTTAATCGGTTCGCCGTAATCATAATACATTTCAAATTTCGTTTTTTGATCTTCCAACCCTCTTTTAACTTTTGACTTAAGCACACCGGTATTTAAAATAAAATTTCTTATCAAGCCCCTAAATAATGCATTATCGGAAATTTGTTCGGCAATTATATCTATGGCACCCGTTAAAGCATCTTTAACCGTTAAAACGCCTTTTTCTTTATTTATATATTTTGAAACTATTTCATCTTTATTTACATTCTTGCTCATCATTATTTTTTGATCCAAAATTTCTTGAGCAAGAGGTTCAAGCCCTTTTTGTTTTGCAATTGTGGCTTTTGTGGTTCTTTTCGGCTTGAAAGGTAAATATATATCTTCAAGTTTTGTTTTTTCCTTACATACTTCTATTTGTTTTTTTAATTCCGGGGTAAGTTTTTTTTGTTCATCTATACTTTTTAATATTGTTTCTTTTCTTGTTTCAAGTTCAATATAGTATTGAAGTTTATCCGCCACATTTCTAACTTCAGTTTCGGTAAGATTTCCTGTCCTTTCTTTTCTGTACCTTGAAATAAAAGGAACGGTGTTTCCTTCACCCAAAAGAGAAACCGTCGCTGCAACCGAAGCAGCATTTATATTCAAATCCGTTGTTATCCATTCAATTATTGTTGTTGCACTCACAATAGTACACTCCAAAAATAAAAACGGAGTTAGCACACATTATCGTAAGAAAACGAATAATACATACTATTCGTTAACCCCTTGCTTTATGCACTAACTCCTTTTTTATTTATTTTTTTCCAAGAATTTTGAAAACTTTTGTTCCGCAGTCAGGGCAAACACCTTTAACTGCCTTCATTCCGTTTTTCATAACGGTTTCTTCCGCATTTTTTACTTCAACTTGTTTTTTACACTTCATACATCTTGCTGTTGCCATTTTAATTAAACCTCCGTTATTGTATTACTATGCTAAATACTCTACTTTTTTTTATTTAATTTGTAAAGAGGGTAAAAGACAATTTATAATTTATGATTTATAACAACAGCCGATTCAGAAAATGCTTTGCATTTTCTTAGCCGATATCTGAGCCGGATACTTCGTATCCTCAGCTTTTCAACTGTCTTTATAACTTCTCAGCTCTAATCACTCAACTCTCAGCCCTCTTAACGGGTTACGAAGCGTATATAATTGTGATAAAATTTGGTTATTATGTGCATTATTTTTATCGAATCTGTATAAAGTTTCCGCACACTCTATTGCCTTTTCAATATCATTTTTAGCCATGTATATATCTCTTAAAATTTCATATTTTTCAGGTTTTTCAAAAGATGCCAGTGCAATTTGTAATGCCTCATCCAAACTGCCTTGTTTATATAAAACCGTTGCAAAATAAGTTGCAAAAAACTTTAAGGTATAATCCGTTTTTGCGGTATTTAATAAATTATATGCTTTTTGTTTATTACCTTCCTGAAAAGCAAAATATGCAATATTGGCACGAGCCAAAGGAAAATCCGGTGCCGTAGAAAAAGAATGTTCCCAAAATATTCTTGAAGTTTTATATCTTTCAATATTTTTATAAGAAGTAATTATAAATATACAAAAAACAATCATCGCAAACAAAACAAATATTTTTATAAAATCAATTTTTTTTGCAAAAAATATTTCGTTTGTATTTTTTAATGTAAGTTCGCTAAGCTGATATTTTTCAAAAATAACATCAAGTATTTTAATTAAAATTACAATTACACCTATTGAAGGAATTAAAAATCTGTGGTATAAAAAAATATGGTCCGGCATAAAAGCCGAAGGAATTAAAAATAAAGCATACCAAACTATTCCGAAAATTATAATTTTTCTGCCAATAATTCTTTTACAAAAAATATAAATCGTAAAAACAATTGCCATCAAACTTGTAATTATAGGAATATCTTTTAAACCAACCTCATATAAAACAACCTGCACATTTTCGGGAACAAAGAATTTTTTTATGTATATGGTTAAACCTGTTCCCATATTTATAACATAACTTTTCCAATTAGTTATATATTCGCTTATTTGAACACCCGGAACGGTAATACTTCTAATATAGAAATAAGGAACCGTTACGACAACGAAAGCTATTGTAAATAAAATAAATTGTTTTTTTGATATTTTAAAATCAAAGCAATAAATTAACAACAGATATACCGGCAATAATATTAAGCCCATTTCTTTTGTTAATATGGAAACGGCAAAAAAGAAAATTGTCATTATAAAACTAACAAAATTATTTTTTTTCAAATAAGAAACAAAATTTATTAAAGATAACATTGCAAAAATTGCAAGCATCGAATCATTACGCCCGGCTACCCATACCGAAACCGATGACAGTATTGGATGAACGGCAAGTAATAAAAAAACAATTTTTAAAATATTTTTATTAAAATTCAATTTCAGCAGAAACAAATACATCATCCAAATACTTAAAATAAAAAGTATTATATTTGTGGTATGGTAAACTTTCGGGTTAAAACCGAATATTAACGTTTCGGTCATAAATGAAAGATTTAAAATCGGTCTGTAACATAAATATGCATTTTGATAATACACATCTTTAACAAAAAGTTTAGGCAGGTTTTTGTAATCGGTTAAAAAATCCAAATGGTCATTTATAAGCCATTTATCATCCAAGTCCAACAAATCATAATTTATTGATTTTGCATATAAAGCAAAAATAATTACGGACAAACAAATAAAAAAGAAAACATTTGTCTTAAAAAAATTATAATTTTTGAATTTAAAAACATTCAATATTTTTTTCATTTAACCTATTATACAAATCACAAAGCAATTTTTTTGTTTTAAACCGATAAAAATTTAAACTACATGTATAATATCATCGACAGTTAATTCATCAACCGTTAAAGCATTTGATAATTTCCAATTATCAATTTGTTCCCTGACAAGCCCGCTTAAAACGGCTTCCGTTTTTAATGCTTTACCCATATCTTCGGCTAATGTTCTTATATATGTTCCGCTTGAACATTTTATTCTTGCTTCAATAAAGCCGTCTTTAAAATTTAATATATCAATTGAATATATTGTTATTTGTCTTTTTTTTCTTTCTACGGTAATACCTTGTCTTGCAAGGTCACAAAGTTTTTTACCGTTAACTTTAAGTGCCGAATACATCGGCGGAACCTGTTCAATTTTCCCCGTAAAATTTTCGCATACTTTTTTAATATCATCAAATGTTATATGTTCATAACCTGCCGTTGCAACAATATTACCTGCCATATCACCGGTATCGGTTTTTATACCGAGTTTTATTTTGGCTTTATATACCTTATCTTTTTTCATAAAAAAATCCTGTTTTTTTGTCGCCGAACCTACAAGAACAAGCATTAAACCTTTTGCAAGCGGGTCCAATGTTCCGCAGTGCCCTATTTTATTAACGGATAATTTTTTTTTGATTTGTTTAAGTAACCCGAAAGAAGTAATTCCCGAAGGTTTGTTAACCAACAGAAGCCCGTTATATTCATTATACGGTTTATTTTGCACTTAATTGTTCCTTACATACTTTGATTATTTGTTTTAAAGCGGTATCCATATCGGAATTTATTGTGCAGCCCGCAGCATTTTTGTGACCGCCGCCGGAAAAGATTTTAACTATGTTTAAAAGATTAAAATTTTCTATGGAGCGAAAACTTATTTTTATCTCTTTTTTTGCAACTTCTTTTAAAATACACCCGACAACAGCACCCGGAACCGCTATACAATAATTTATTATTCCGTCGGTATCGGCATCATCGGCTTTTGACTTTTTAAACATATCCTCCGTTAATTTTATATACACTAACTTGCCGTCCAATGCCGTATTTATATTCGACAAAGCCAAACCGTATAATTTTAATTTTTGCAAATAAAAAGTTGAAAATAATGTTTTGCAAATTTTACTTGAATTAACACCGCACTCCAATAATTTTGCGGCGGTTATATGGGAATTTGCAGTCGTATTTAATTGCTGAAACCTACCGGTATCGGTAACAATACCTATGTATAAATTTTCGGCTTCCGTTTTTGTAGGTTTTATTTTTAATGTTTCAAAAATATTATATATAAGTTCCGATACGGAAGAAGAATAAGGAACAACATAATTTATGTTACCGAAATCGGTATGAGAAAGATGATGATCTATATTTATTACAAATTTTGCCTGAGAAGGTTCTATTATATTGCCCATTCTTTCAAAATTCATACTTTCCAAAATAATTGCACAATCAAAAATTTTATCAATTTTGTTT
>ONEP01000109.1 GCA_900316875.1 Candidatus Ruminimicrobium bovinum | reverse complement strand
TTATCAACTCTTTGATTTCTTATAACAGTCAAAACCTGATTAACTTTTCTAGGAGCATATCTTACAAATCTTGCTATATCTTTTGCTTCCATCTTTTTTGTCCTTTGCCTTTTTTTATTCGTCTCTGTTTTTCAAACTCATCATTATGTTAATGATGTTTCCTGCTTTGTCATCCCACCGTGACCTTTAAAAATTCTGGTAGGAGCAAATTCACCGAGCTTATGCCCGACCATCTGTTCCGATATAAATACCGGTAAAAACTTTTTGCCGTTATGTATTGCCAATGTATGACCGACAAAATCCGGAGTAATAACACTGGCTCTTGCCCAAGTTTTTACTATTTTTTTGTCGCCCGTTTCATTGAATTTTTGTATTTTCTTCAATAATTTTGCATCTACATAAGGACCTTTTTTTACTGACCTGCTCATTGAGTCTCCTCCGACTTGGCTGTCCTAAAAATTATTTTTTCGCTTTATTTCTGTGACTTACAATCATCCAATCCGAGACTTTTTTAGCTCTCGTTTTGAAACCCTTTGCCGGCTGATTCCACGGACTTCTCGGTTGGTTATCACCTTTAGACCTTCCTCTTCCGCCACCGTGAGGATGGTCAACCGCGTTCATGGCAGTTCCGCGCACATGAGGTTTCTTTCCAAAATGACGATGTCTGCCGGCCGAACCTATTGACATATTTTCATGGTCAATATTTCCGACTTGCCCCACCGTCGCATAACACCTAACTAAAACTAATCTTATTTCACCGGAAGGCATTCTTACATGTGCATACTCATCTTCTTTTGCGAGTAACTGCGCGGAAGATCCTGCTGCACGGACAAGTTGTCCGCCTTTACCGGGAACCAGTTCCAAGTTATGTATAAACGTACCTACGGGAATACTTGATAAAGGAAGAGCATTACCGTCTTTTATCTCGGCATTCGGACCGGACATAACTTCATCCCCAACCTTTAAACCCTTAGGCTGTATTATGTATCTTTTTTCTCCGTCGGCATATTGCAACAAAGCAATTCTGCAAGAACGGTTCGGGTCGTATTCTATTGAAACAACCTTTGCGGAAACATCAATTTTATTTCTTTTAAAATCTATTATTCTGTAATATCTTTTATGTTCCCCGCCTCTGAACCTAACCATCACCTGACCCGTATTATTTCTTCCGCCGGTTTTTTTTGCCGGCATAATTAACGATTTTTCAGGTTTATTTGTCGTAATTTCAGAAAAATCTTCTACCGTAATAAACCTTCTTACCGGTGTATACGGTTTAAATGTTTTAATTGGCATAACTGACTTCCTAATTTATCGGGCGCCAAACATAACACCCATAGTTACTTCTTAAAAGCTACTTTCCGTTTAAGCTTCTTCGACCGTTATTTCTTGTCCTTCTTTTAATTTTATTATTGCCTTTTTCCAATCGCTTTTAAAACCTTCGCTTCTGCCCATTCTTTTTGCTTTACCTGCATAATTTGCGGTATGAACATCAACTACTTTAACATTAAACATCGTTTCAACAGCTTGTTTAATTTGATGTTTATTTGCATCTTTATCTACAACAAAAGTATACTTGTTTTCTTTATCTTTTAATACTGACGACTTTTCGGTAACAAGTGGTTTTTTAATAATATTTCTTATATTCATTGTTTTTCTCTCTTAAGCTTGCTTTTCTTTTATGCTGTCAATTGCTTCAGGGGTTGTAACAATTTTATCTGCCCACAAAACCTGATAAGCATTAAGATTTTTAATGTATTCTACAACTACATTTTTTATATTTTTAGCAGCTATTTTTATATTATCGTCTTTTTTAGGTAATGCTATTATAACTTTTCGTCCGTCAACTTTTAAATTTTTTAAAAGCTCAACAACTTTTTTTGTTTTAGCTTCATCGATTTTTATCAAATCAACCAAAACCAAATTATTATCTTGTGCCAAAGCCGAATATGCCATATTCAAAGCAATTTTTCTTTTTTGTTTGGACATTTTTTGATAATAATCTCTGGGTTGAGGTCCGAAAACAATACCGCCCTTTCTCCAAAGAGGCGAATTTTTTTGTCCTGCTCTTGCATTACCGGTTCCTTTCTGTTTCCAAGGTTTTGCACCTGAAAAAGAAACCTCTCCTCTTGTTTTTGTCGCATGTGTTCCGCTTCTTAAATTTGCGAGGTAACCTGTTGTTACTTCGTGCAGAAGTGCTGTTTTAACTTCCGTATTAAAAAAACCCGGAAGTTCGTATCTGCCTTTTTCTTTTCCTTCAACATTATAGACTATTGTATCCATTATCTTCTTGTCCTATTTTATTTTTTTCCTTTCTTCTTTTCTTCCTTCTTAGCTTCAACTACGGGAACGGGAACTTTTTTTACCGTATTATTAATAACAAGTATTCCCTTCTTTACGGAAGGAACGGCCCCTCTTAAAAGAAGAACATTTTTTTCCGCATCAACACTTACGACAAGTAATTTTTGTATTGTAACATATTCTTGTCCCAAATGTCCAGACATTCTCATGCCTTTTAATACTCTTTGAGGACCTTGTCCGCCCGAAGAACCTCTTGCTCTTGTTCTGTCGGATGCTCCTCTTGTTTCCGATTGTCTTCCAAAGTTGTGTCTTTTTATAACACCGGCAAATCCTTTACCTTTGGAAATACCGCAAACATCAACATAATCCCCGGCTTTAAAAATATCGGCTTTTATTTCTTTACCGATTTCTATACCTGTAAGGTCATCAAGCCGTATTTCTTTTAAAACTTTTTTAGGGGCTATATTATTTTTCTTTAAATGCCCGAGTTCCGCTTTGGTAAGTTTCTTTTCTTCGGTATCACCAAAACCCAACTGAACAGCATTATAACCGTCATTATCAACGGTTTTGATTGCCGTAACAACACAAGGACCAGCTTCTATTACGGTAACCGGCACAAGTTTGCCTTTTTCATCAAAAACCTGTGTCATTCCTACTTTTGAACCAATTATTGACTTTAACATATTTTCTCTCTACTTTATTAATTTAGTTTATTTTTAGCTGAGTCAGAAAATGCTATGCATTTCCTTAGCTGAGCCGGGAACTTCGTTCCCTCAGCTGAGTAGCTGAGATGTTTTCAGTATCCTTCTGATTAATTCTCAACAGATTGCGGACACAGCCCGCAATAACAAATTAAATAAACTCTCAGCTCTAAGCTCTAAACTCTCAGCCAATGTAATTTTTGCTAAAGCAAAATTACATTTTTATTTCAATATCTACTCCGGCAGGAAGATCCAATTTCATAAGTTCTTCCACCGTTGAACCGGAAGACTCACAGATATCAACCAATCTTTTGTGAACTCTCAATTCAAATTGTTCTCTCGATTTTTTATCGGTATGAACAGATCTGTTAACGGTATATTTTTTTACGTTTGTAGGTAATAAAATAGGACCCGTTATTGCTGCACCTGTTCTCCTTGCTGTTTCAATGATTTTCTTTAAAGAATCATCCAACATTTTACAATCGTAAGAACGAAGTTTTATTCTCAATCTTTGTGTTTGACTTTTTTCGTTTGGCATATTTTTTTCCTATCAATTATTTATTATTCAACAATTTTTGTAACAACGCCGGAACCTACTGTTCTTCCGCCTTCTCTTATTGCAAACCTTAATTGTTCATCCATTGCTACCGGCATTATCAATTCCACATCCATCTCTACATTGTCTCCC
>ONEP01000170.1 GCA_900316875.1 Candidatus Ruminimicrobium bovinum | reverse complement strand
TCTGTAATCGTGGGCATTTTCTTTTGATCTCATTGATTTTGTTACTTTTTCATTCGGATCCCAAGTTCTTGTTTCCTGAATAACTCTTTGACCGGACTCAACAACTTCAATTTGTCTTTGAACTTCATAAGCAAGTGCTTCCTGAACACCTGAAATAGAGTTCATATTTTTAAGTTCGGCTTTCGTTCCGAATTCCTTTTGTCCGAAAGGTCTTATACTGATATTTGCATCACATCTGAATTTTCCTTCTTCCATATTACAATCGGATGCTTCAACATATTCAATTAAATTTTTGAGTGCTTCCAAATAAGCGGCTGCTTCCTGCGGAGACCTCATATCAGGTTCGGAAACAATTTCCATTAAAGGAACACCCGTTCTGTTGTAGTCGGCTAAAGAATAATCAAGCTGACGGGAACCGATATCGTGTATAAGTTTACCGGCATCTTCTTCCAAATGTATTCTTGTTATACCGATACTTTTTGTTTTACCGTCAACTGAAATATTTATTTTACCATGTTCGCAAAAAGGAAGTTCGTATTGCGATATTTGATAATTTTTAGGTAAATCCGGATAAAAATATTGTTTTCTTGCAAATACTGATTTTTTATTTATCGTGCAGTCAAGTGCAAGCCCCGTTCTGACTATAAGTTCTACGGCATGTTTGTTTAATACAGGCAAAACCCCCGGTTGCCCCGTGCATACCGGACAAATATTTGTGTTAGGTTCACAGTGAAATTCCGTCGAACAATTACAGAAAATTTTTGTTTTTGTTTTTATTTGCGAGTGAACTTCAAGCCCTATAATTACTTCGTATTTATTATTCATTTTTATATCCTCAACAATTATATTTTTGGAAACTGTTTATGCCAATCTGTTGCCTGCTGATAACCGAAAGCAGTTTTAAACATTGTTTGTTCGTCAAAATTTTTAGCAAGAAGTTGCATACCTATGGGAATACCTTTTTGCGAAAAACCGCAAGGCAAACTCATTCCCGGAATTGCAGCTAAATTACAGGATATTGTAAAAATATCCGATAAATACATTTGCAAAGGATCTGAACTTTTTTCACCTATTTTAAATGCCGGTGTAGGTGCAGACGGGGTAAGAATAATATCAACTTTTTCAAATGCTTTTTCAAAATCCTGTTTTATTAATGTCCTTACTTTTTGTGCTTTACCGTAGAAAGCATCGTAATATCCTGCAGAAAGTGCATAAGTTCCAAGCATTATTCTTCTTTTAACTTCGGCTCCGAAACCTTGTCCCCTTGATTTTTGATATTCGTCAAGTAAGTTGGTGCATTCTGCTCTGAAACCGTAACGAACACCGTCGTATCTTGCAAGGTTTGCAGAAGCTTCCGAGCAACAAATAATATAATAAACGGCAACGGCATAGTCGGTATGCGGAAGTGAAATTTCAACAATTTCAGCACCCAAATTTTTATAAACTTCAATTGCTTTATCAAGTGCGGCTTTTACATCAGTGTCTAAACCGTCTATAAAATATTCTTTAGGCAATCCTATTTTTAAGCCCTTAACACCGTCTTTAATTTTTGAAAGATAGTCGGGAACTTCCATGTTTATCGAGGTTGAATCTTTTGTGTCGTGGCCTGCAATAACATTTAACAGCAATGCACTGTCTTCAACCGTTTTTGACATAGGTCCTATCTGGTCAAGAGAAGAAGCAAATGCAACAGCTCCGAATCTGCTTACCCTGCCGTAAGTCGGTTTTACACCTACTATACCGCAACAACTTGCAGGCTGCCTTATTGAACCGCCGGTATCCGTTCCAAGTGCCAAAGGTGCAGTCATTGCACCGACCGCAGAAGCACTGCCGCCAGAGGAACCGCCTGGAATATGTTCCGTATTCCAAGGATTTCTTGTAGTAAAAAATGCCGAGTTTTCCGTTGAAGAACCCATCGCAAACTCATCGAGATTTGCTTTGCCTACAAATACGGCACCCGCGTTTTTTAATTTTGTAATAACGGTTGCATCATACGGAGCAATATAGTTTTCCAAAATTTTTGATGAAGCCGTCATTCTTATATCTTTAATTAAAATATTATCTTTAATTGCTATAGGTACACCTTCCAATACACCGACATTTTCGCCTTTGGCTATTTTTTCATCGGAATTTTGTGCCTGTTTTAAAGCATAATCTTCACATACCGTAACATAAGCTTTTATTTTTGGGTCAACTTCTTTTATTCTGTTAATAAAAGCTTTTGTTACTTCAACACTTGAAAGTTCTTTGTTTTTAATTTTTGCCGCTAAATCCGTTGCGGTCATTTTGATAATTTCGTTCATATTATTTATTCCTTACATTAATATTTTTAAGTCAAATTTTTAATAATATCCATGTATTTAGCTGAGAAGCTGCGTTGTTAAACGTGTTCGAAAAAGTTCGTTTTTCTTAGCTGATAGCTGAGTGGTTTTAGTTTTTCAGTTTTTCAGTTTTTCAGCTATTCAGCAAAAAAGTACTTTGCACTTTTTTAATCTTCCAGCTCCATAACTTTTTTAACTTTAAAAAAAGCTCCGTCTTGCTCGGGTGCATTTTTAAAGAGTGCATCTATGGTTTCCTGCGAACTTTTTACAACGA
The DNA here is from genome assembly GCA_900316875.1 of Candidatus Ruminimicrobium bovinum. Lineage (GTDB taxonomy): Bacteria > Elusimicrobiota > Endomicrobiia > Endomicrobiales > Endomicrobiaceae > Ruminimicrobium > Ruminimicrobium bovinum. Next base: position 8,639 of record ONEP01000170.1, on the reverse strand, counting down.
CATCATCTCTCCAAACATTTTGGCTTGTTCCGCCGTGGCTTGTAGGTGCTATTGTTGAAGTGTCAACTTCTTTTATCTTTTCAATGTAACCTAAAATGGAACCGAGCTGTTTTGCCAAATTTTCTTTTTCCTTCTCTTCAAATTCCAACCTTGCAAGAGAAGCAACATAATCTACATCTTTTTTTGATATTTCCATATTTACTCCTATCAATGTTATTTAAAAAATTATTCCCATTCTATTGTAGCGGGGGGTTTTTGTGAAATGTCGTAAACTACTCTGTTTGCACCTTTTACTTCATTTATTATTCTTGATGAAATTTTACCGAGTATTTCATAAGGGAGTTTTACCCAATCTGCCGTCATTGCATCAACGGAATTGACCGCTCTTATAACTATAACATATTCATAAGTTCTTTGGTCGCCCATAACGCCTACGGTTTTGACAGGTAAAATTATTGCAAACGATTGCCAAATTTTTTCATATAATCCCGCTTTTCTTATTTCCTGGTCAACTATTGCATCTGCCTCTTTAACTATTCTTAATTTTTCTTCGGTAATTTCACCGAGTGTCCTTATTGCAAGCCCGGGGCCCGGGAAAGGCTGCCTGTCTATAATTTCATTGGGAATTTTCAATTCTCTGCCTAACTGACGAACTTCATCTTTAAATAAAGATTTTAAAGGTTCAACAAGTTTCATTTTCATCTTTTCCGGTAATCCGCCTACATTGTGATGGCTTTTTATGGTAACGGCTTTACCTATTTTTGCACTTTCTATAACATCGGGATATATCGTTCCCTGAAGAAGAAAACTTATACCTTTAATTTTTTTTGCTTCTTTTTCAAACACTTCTATAAAAGTGTGTCCGATGATTTTTCTTTTTTGTTCGGGGTCTGTTACACCTTTTAACTTATTCAAAAATAATTTTTTTGCATCTTTAATTATTAAATTTCTACCGAATTTTTTGCCGAATATTTTTTTTACTCTTTCGGTTTCGCCGAGTTTTTGCAAACCGTGGTCAACATAAACACTTACAAGTTGTTTGCCTATTGCTTTATGCATCATTATCGCGGCAACAGAGGAATCCACCCCGCCCGACAATGCACATAAAACTTTACCTTTGCCGACTTGTTTTTTTATCCTTGCAATTTCATCTTTTATGTAATTTTTCATTGTCCAATTTTTTTGCAACTTACAAACTTTGAATAAAAAATTATCTAAAATTTGTTTGCCGAACGGTGAATGATGAACTTCCGGATGAAACTGAACGCCGTAAATTGTTCCTTCATTATTTACTATTGCGGCATTGGGACAATTTTTTGAACTTGCAACAATTTTAAAATTTTTCGGTAAATTTGTCAGTTTATCGCCGTGGCTCATCCATACGGGCATTTTTGTTTTAAGCCCTGCAAACAACAATGATTTTGTTTTTATTTGTATATCGGCAAGCCCGTATTCTCTGTTTTTGGAATGTTGCACTTTTCCGCCCAACTGTTGTGCAATAAGTTGCATACCGTAACAAATACCTAAAACGGGAACATTCAACTGCCAAACTTTGTTGTCGGGTTTCGGTGCATCTTTTTCATAAACACTTGCAGGTCCGCCTGATAATATTACGGCTTGAACGGAATCCATATTTTGAATTTCATCAAGCTTTTTATTACCCGGAAATATTTCGCAATAAACATGCGATTCTCTTATTTTTCTTGCAATTACCTGAGTATATTGTGAACCGAAATCTAAAATTAAAATCATAAATTTCCTCTATTTTTTTAAATATTTAAGTTTCCAGTTTTGGTCGCATGCCGGGACGGAAAAATTAAAAGTTTGTTCTTCTTCCTGTTCGTTTTGTTGTTCTGTCCCTGTTTTTTCGGGATCGTTAAATAACATACCGGTATATTGAGGAACTTTTTCTTCCTCATTCTTAAAACTTGCAATAACGGAAACTTTTTTCCTTGTATCAAGGTCCTTTTCGGCAACCTCACCGCGTTTTATAAATTTACATTTTTTAAATTCCGAATTACAAATTTCTTTAAACCGAACCAAATCACCGGTTGTTAACGGATTTGTATTTGAATAAGATATGTTTATCAGCAAACTTGTAGCATTTTTAATACTTGGCCCTTCAACAAAAACATTTTTTATTGCTTTTGAAATTGCTCCGGCAATATCTTCGTCTTCACCTATACCGATAATAACATCACCGGAATCTTTTAAAATAGCACGAACATCGGCAAAATCTATGTTGATAGTTCCTGTTTTTGTAATGGTATCGGTTACGGTTTGTATGGACAACCTTAAAACATCATCCACCATTCTATACATTTCAGGTGCTGGAGTTTTCTCGTCCACTACGGAAAAAATTCTATCGTTTGGTATTGTTATAAGAGCATCAACATATTTTTTTATTTTTTCTATACCTTCAAGTGCATAGTCCATTCTTATTTGTTGTTCAAAAGAAAACGGTTTTGTAATAACTGCCGCAGTTAATATTCCCATTTCTTTTGCAAGTTTCGCTATAACCGGCGATGCGCCCGTTCCCGTGCCTCCGCCCATTCCGGTAGTTATAAAAACCATATCCGCACCGCTAATCATATCTTTTAACGAATTAATATTTTCAACTGCATATTGTTCACCTTTTTTAGGGTCGCCGCCGACACCAAGCCCGTCATTTCCTATTTGCAATTTATTACCGGCTGCAGAATTTCTTAAAACATCGGCATCGGTATTAACAGCCCAAAATTCAACATCGGTTATATTTGCCGCTATCATTCTGTTAATTGTGTTTGTTCCGCCGCCGCCGACACCTATAACCTTTAAAATTGCATTTTGAGCCGATTGATAAGTATTTGGTAAATTTATTTGAAAAGGCATTATTGTTTCTCCTTCTGTTTTATACTATTTCGCTGACCTTTCCTAAAACTTTACCGAAAAAGCCACCGTCTTTGCTGCTTGTTTCCACAACGGTATTTACACCTGCAAAACGTGTTTTTACTTCATTGTAAAGTGTTGAAATTGCAGTCGTATAAATTTGACAATCAACTATTTCCTGACTGACGGATATTTTGTTCATATCAACAGTTGCTATTTTTACACCGCAGTCAAAAGGTTTTTCAAATGCCTCAAGAATTCCCGGCAATTTTGTTCCGCCGCCGGTAAGTAATATCCCGCCTGCCAAAGCACTGATATCAACTTTATTCTTTTTAAGTTCGCTTATTATATATGCTATTTGCATATCCACTTGCGGTTTTATAATATTTATTAATTCGCTTATTGAAGACATTTTTTTTGCAGAGCCGATTGTATACTCAAATTCGGCATTTTCGTTTGTTTCGTTTTCTAAAACGGCACCGTAAGTTTCCTTTATCCTTTTGGATTCGGCCTGTAGCGTTTTAAGCTTTTTAGTAATGTCTCTTGTTATTAAATCCGAACCTACGGGAAGTTCCAATATTTTCTGAACAATTCCGTTTATATAAACAACTATCCCGGTAGTCATACCGCCGATGTCAATTAACATACATCCCAATTTTTTACTTTCTTTTGAAGCAAGAATATTTCCCAAAGAATAATATCCGTAAAAAATAGGTTCTTCCATACCTAAAGAGCATGCTCTTTTTATATTGGAAACAATACTTCGCGGCGCGGTTACTATTAAAGAATTTAACTCCAAATAAGAACATTCCATGGATAACGGATTGGGAACAACCTGCAACCTATCCAATTTATATTCTTTAGGAATAATTTGTATTAAAGTATCTTTTGCATTTATTTGTGCTTTTTCAATAACGGCTTTTTTTACGCTATCTACTATATCTTCGGTAACCAATGTATCGGTAACGGAAATTCCGTCGCTTTGGTCTGCGGTTTTTATAAAAGAACCCCTTACCGAAACATATACCCAGGAATCTTTTGCATTTTGAGATTTTTCTAATTGTTCTATTAATATCCTTATTGAATTTGCGGCTTCACCTATATCTATTATGGAACCGGCTTCTATACCGTCCGGACATGCAACCGTGTCGGCTGAAGTTATTTCAAGTTTTGCGGTTTTTTCGTCGTAAAAAGCAATAACTCCGTGAATTGAAGAACTTCCTATATCTATACTTATTATTGATTGTTTTGACATTATACACCTCCGACTTGTTTTTCTATTTTATCAACTTTTACGATAATTTTATTTTTCTCCAAGAAATTTAAATCGATATATTTAATACCGTCAATAAACCTTTTGTCGGCATCGGATAAAACAATTTTCATTTTACTTGCTTTATCGGCAACATCAAATTTATTCTGCTCGCCCCAAAATATTTTAATTTTATTATCTATTTCAAGTATTATATCTTCAACTTCACCGTATTTTATCTTTGTTATTCTGCTCATAAAATCTTTTGCAAATGGTTTTAAATTATAAACAAAATTTAAAAGTTCTTTTCTTTCCTGTTCGTTTGAAAATTCCAACATCGGAATTTTCATTCCGAACATATTGCCTCTTAAAGCAAACGGTATATTATCAAAATCAAGTCCTACGGTATCGTTACCCTGTTTAATAAATACTTCAGGTTCTCTTTCGTAAAGTTGTACCAATATTTTTTTCCATCTTCTTGATATAGTTATATCTTTAAGTTCCGGCTTAAGTTCTTTTATTTCTTTTTCCAATTTACAAAGACTCACTTCAAAAATGTTAGCCCCTGCTTTAAAAGGAATAAGTTCTTTAATTTCCGTAGGTGTTACATTTTTACAACCTACAACTTCTATTGTTTCTATATTAAAACCATCGTAGGTGTAAAAAAATTCTTTTAACTTTATAAAGCCGAAACCGATGCCGATAAATATCAACAGTAACAAAAATATTCTGAATATTTTTATTTTACTTTTCTTTTTTTCTTTTCTAAAAGTTGTTCTTCTTACAACGGTTCGTTTACTTCTTTTCATTTTTTAATGCCGATTTCAGTATCTCTAAAACTAAATTTTCAAAACTTATACCCGCCGCTTTTGCAGCATCGGGAAACAGTGACGTTTTTGTCATACCGGGTAAAGTATTTACTTCCAAAACGTATATGTTATTGTTTTTATCAACTATCATATCAACTCTGCAAATTCCGTTACACATAAATTCGTTATAAACTTTTACCGCAATATCTTGTATTTTTTTTAAAATTTTTCCGGATAACCTTGCAGGTATAATATGAGCGGATTGCCCTACGGTATATTTGGATTTATAATCGTAAAATTTACCTTTCGGTACTATTTCTATAACAGGTAACGGTTTGCCGTTTAAAACACCTGCCGTTATCTCAATACCTTTTATGTATTTTTCAACTAAAATTCTGTCTTCATACTTAAAAGCCAACTTAACGGCTTTTTCAAATTCTTTTTTATTTTTAACTATTGATATTCCTATTGCGGAACCTTGTGAAGCGGGTTTTACCACTGCGGGAAATTCAATTTCTTTAAACGGTTTTAATTTTTCTATAAAAGTCCATTTTGCCGTAGGTATTTTTGCATATTCAAACATTTTTTTAGATACTATTTTATCTATTGTTGCCGAACTTGCAAACACACCGCAACCCGTATAAGCAATACCCATAAGTTCAAGCATACCCTGAATTGTTCCGTCTTCACCGGGTTTTCCGTGCAATGTGATATAGGCAATATCCGTTTGTTCTTTCTTAAGCTTTTCGGCTATATTTTTATTTACGTCAATTAAAACTGCGTTTAAGCCCAGCTTTTTTATTGCTTTATAAACGGCTTTGCCGGAATTCAAAGAAACTTCTCTTTCCGAAGACCATCCGCCGCACAAAACGGCAATTTTTTTATTTTTTAAATTTATCATTTTATTATTTTTATTTCCGTTTCAAGTTTTATTTTATATTTTTTATAAACTTCATCTCTAACAAAATTTATTAAATTTAACATATCTGCACAAGAAGCATTATTTCTGTTAATAAAAAAATTAGCATGTTTATCAGAAATTTGAGCATCGCCGATATTGAAGTTTTTAAGGTTTAAAGAGTCTATTATTCTGCCGGCACTGTCGTTTAGCGGATTTTTAAATATACAACCTGCATTTTTTGTGCCTAACGGTTGATTTTTCTTTCTTGTTTGCTGCTCTTTAAAAACAGTTTGTAGAATATCATTTTTGTCAGCTTTTTTCAAGATAAATTTTACTTTCGTTATTATTGCGTTTTTTATATTACTTTTTCTGTATTGAAAATTAAATTTATCTTTTGTTAAAGTATCTTTATTGCCGAAGTAATCCGTTAGTTCAATTTCATATAAATTTGAAGAAATATCACAATTTTTAACGCCGGCATTGCCATAAACGGCACCGCCTATTGTCCCGGGAATACCTGAAAGATATTCCAACCCGCCAAAACCTTGTTCAGCCGTATATTTGGCAAGATAAGCCAAATTCACAGCCGCTCCTGCTTCTACTTTCGTTTCCGTATCCGTGTTGTTAAAAAAGTTTATGTGACCGAATTCTTTTTTGTTTGATAATTTTATAACTATTCCTTTATAACCGTTATCACCAAACAATAAATTTGAACCGCCGCCGATAACATAAAATTTAATTTTATTTTCATTTGTAAACTTTAATAAATTTATTAATTGTTTTTCGGTTTGTACTTCAACAAAAAAATCGGCATTACCGCCTATGCCTAACGTAGTGTGTTTTGATAACGGTTCGTTGCACTTATAAATACATTCTGTTGACGATAAAAATTCTTCTATATTGTTTTTAATGACATACTCCGCATTTTGTAATTTTATATGCTGATATTTTATCATTTTATTTGGTAAAAAAAGAATAAAATTTTAAAAAATCATTGTTTTTGATAATGCAGTTTATATATTGCACATTTTGAAGTATTATATAAAAGTTCATATTTTACTTTAGGGCTGTTAAAAGATCTCAAATTTCTTAAAGTTAATATATATTTGATATTTAAAGCAATTAAATCGTCTTCCGTCATATTTATTGCAATATAATCCTGCCCCAAAAGAATAAATTTTTCAAAATTTTTATTTTTTATATTGTTGATATCAACCAAATTCACGGATATGTGACAATACCTGTTATACACATTAAAATATTTATTTTCTTTATCTATTTTTTTAAACCCTTCCAAATTAGGATAAATGTTTATGGAATTAAATGTTGCTGCACACTGCATTATAGGATAATTCATTATAAAATAGTAAACAAGCTGTCCCGTTTCAAAAACCCATAACCCGGGCTCTTTAGTATTTATATTTTTAATTGCTTTTGCCAACGGAGCTTCTTTTATAACGGATATTCCTCTTTGTATAGGGTTTACTGCCAAACCGGAAACAAACATTATTACCATTATTATTGCAATGAAAAACTTATTTATTTTATTTTTTAAAATTGAATAAAATAAAAAATAACTTAAAACAAAAATGACCGACAATTTAAAAACATCCATATATCCCTGATATATAAGTTTATTTGCCACAACAGACCATATTGTTAAAATAGCCGTTACTGTTATTGCCATTAAATTACCGAGTTTAAATTTGATTATGCTTAATGCTCTTATTAAAATTAAAACATTTAAAAAACCCCATATAATGATTGTTCTGTATGCAGGAGAACTTTTTAACATAGTTAAATTTGCTAAAGATTGAGGAAAACCAATAAAACACCAAGCCGATAAAAAAACAAATATTACCGATAAAAGAATTAATAGTTTATCTTTATTTTTATCTATAAAAAATACTATGGCGGACAAAATTAAACCTATCGGAAACAAATCAAAAAAAGTACTGTATAAACAAGGATTCCATACCAAATTTTTATCGAAAATCGGCAAAAACATATTGCCCCAATATCTAAATATTTGAGTTAAAAAACCGCAATTTATATCTACTTCCGTTAATGAATCTCCACCCAATTCACTTCTTAGTCCTGGGTATAGAGTATTTGTAACAATATTTATTGTTTCTTTTGATTTATCGTATATAAACAAAAAAATCAATATAAATAAAGCAGAAAAAAATATTATTACCGACAAATCCTTTTTATCAAATTCAAATTGAGTATAGTTTTTAATTATTACCCATAAAAACAGTGCCGCAAAAATATATGCACAAGGAACTTGCCATGCGGGATAAAGTGTCAAAATAAAACCGCCAACACAAATATATGTTATTAAAAGGATAAAAAATCTTTCGATAAAATTTTTAATTAACATATAGCGATTTAACATCAATATTGCAAGTTCCCCGTAAATTATCATTTCAACTATACCATTACATGTAAACCACCAATGTATAGCAGGCGAAAAAGTTATGAGTAATGTTCCGAAAAGAGAAAGTATTTTGTTTTTATTTGTAATTAAAAGTAAAAATTCAAACGTAAATAAAAACAAAAAAACAAGCCGAACAATCCAAAAAAAAGAAAGCCCTTTTGCCGAACCTAAAAAAAGAAAACCCGACAAAAACGGTCTGAAAACCGATATTATGTTTTTTATCGGTTGCCCGTATGTCATTGCAACATCGGTAGTTGTACCCCTTAGAATTTTATTAAAATACGGATAATTCGGATTTTGTGATAATAATATAGGTGTATATGTTTGATACTCATCGGTTCTTATATTTCTTGCTTTGCCGAAAATTAT
>ONEP01000108.1 GCA_900316875.1 Candidatus Ruminimicrobium bovinum | reverse complement strand
GATGTTGAAAGGTTCAGAAATGAAAAAGATGAAGAAATGACAAAACAGGGTATGTGGGTTTGTTATACCAAAACCTCAGATTTAAAACCTTTGAAAGCGGTAAACAATAAACATAAACAAGAAATTTTGAAATTATATTATGATAAGCACCATAAAAATTTTGAAATACTTGTTGAAGAATCTTTAAAAGACAATGACAGTTGTTTAATAATAGATGCCCATTCTTTTCCGTCAGTATCTTTGCCGTATGAACTTCATTCACAAGGCTCACGACCTGATATTTGTATTGGGACAGACAGTTTTCACACCCCTCAAAAAATTGCAGACTACTTATATGAGGCTTTTTCTGATTTAGGATATAATGTTGGGATAAATAACCCATTTTGCGGCACTATTGTTCCTTTAAAATTCTATGGTAAAGAGAAAAAAGTACATTCAATTATGCTTGAAATAAATCGTTCACTATATATGAATGAAAAAACAGGACAAAAAAACAATAATTTTCAACGAATAAAAAAAGATATTGAAAAAATAATATTACTATGTCCGTTTCTGCAATTAACTTAATTTATGATATTATTGAATTGAGGTGAATATCATGAATGAAAAAGTAAAAAATATTTTAAAAATAGCAGGAATTTATTATTTTGTAAGTTTTATAATAGTATATTTGTTTGATTTATTTAATAATAATTTTGCAATTACAACTGTTTTTACAAATATTTGGCAAAATTTATTGTTTCCTATGGTTGCCGCAGGGCTATTTGTTATTATCTTTTCTCCGGCAATTTTAGTTTTATACTTTATTTTCAAAAAAATTAAAAATACCAAAATTAGAATTGTTTTAACTGCCTTTTTAATACCTTTCACAAATATGGTTTATTATTTAATAGAGAATGTTTTATTTAGGGGTGATACCATAATTTCACTTGTTATTGGAGCATATTCATTATTCGTAATTTTACCTTTGAGCTTTATTTCGACAGTATTTATTCCTAAAAAATGGTTACCGATAAAATGGCAGACATTGATAACTGTTATATTAATGGAAATTTTTGGCTGGCTTCTTATTATGTTTTTAGGATTTTTATCATCAATTGAAGATAAATATATTACAAGTAAACTTGAAGCAAAAGACTTAGAAAAATACGAAATTATTATACAAGACCTTGAGAATTATAAAACAAAAAACGGAGTTTATCCAAAAACAGTTGAAGATAGTGTCAAAAAGTTTGAAAGTTTCTATTATACACCGATAAACTCTGATAAAGATTATATTATAACGGTTTATAATCTTTATACAAAAAAGTTTAATTATTGTACCTCAACTGAGCCAGAGGGTTGCCACCCCGAATCAAAAGGCTACGCTGATTATGAACAATTCGGTAAATGGATAAAAGATATTGAAAAAGATTAAAAAGGATGTATAAATATGCCTGAAAACAAAACTTACGACACTATTGAATTAAAAGTTGAGCCGGCAGGAACAATAGAAAAACCTTGGCCGGATTGTGACCGTTGCATTATCTTAATAAATGGTAAAGATATTTTAGACATTGTTAAAGATGCCGAACTGCCACATTTTAAAAATGAACCCGATTTATCTGAAGATGGAGCAGGTGATTATATTCATATGATGCCAACAGAATTATACGAAGATTTAATTGAAGCAGAAAAATCAAATGGGGAAGAAATTGCACACGTTTTGTGTTGTACTTGTGATGAGGTGGGATGTTCTTCAGCAAGAATAAGAGTATTTAAAACAGATGACAGCATTATTTGGAATGACTTTAGGACAATTCGAGATTGGGATTTTGGACTGTCTTATGAATTTGAAATAAACCAATACAGAGAATTTTTAAATCAAGTAAAAAAATATGCCATTAAATTGGAACAACTTAAAAATAAAAAATAGAATTTTAGAGATAATTATGAAATTAAAAACTAATATGGGTTTGAGGCTGAAATCGAAATAATATATTTCAATTACATTTTAATTTGGCTTCCCCGGAAAGTCGGAAGTATTTACAAAGCAATAAATATGTGAGTTATAAAACTTCGTTTTGTTGTGATTCTCATCCATTTACTGAATACTAAAAAAACAGGGACAAACCCT
>ONEP01000105.1 GCA_900316875.1 Candidatus Ruminimicrobium bovinum | reverse complement strand
TCGTTTTTATAAGTTATATATCTTTGCTTTTTATTTTCTTTTTTATTATCCATTGTTTTTTCTCTTAACAGGCGATATTTTTATAATGCGGTATATTTTACCAAATTAAAATATAAAAATACGAGACATTCTGTTGTTGAAAAAATTATAGAGAAAATACAATATAAACAACATATTGCATTTTAAATTCTTTTTATATATACTATTTATGAAAATTTAAAGTATTACTTTAAATTTTCATATAGTAGCATTAAAAGAGGTAATAATGTATAAAGAGCGAACCATATCAAAAATAATAAAAAGAGCATCCTCAAAATTTAAAACCATTTTATTAACAGGAGCAAGGCAAGTCGGAAAAACAACTTGTTTGGCGCAAATAAAAGAAAAAAACAGACAATATATAACTTTTGATGATCCGATGGATATGGCTTTTGCCAAAGAACAACCAAAAGCATTTTTTGAAAATAATAAAACTCCGCTGTTATTAGATGAAATTCAATATGTTCCCGAATTATTTCGTTATATAAAAATGGTAGTTGATGTTAATAATTCCAAAGGACAAATATGGTTAACCGGCTCTCAACAATTTAACTTAATGAAAAATGTTACCGAAAGTTTGGCAGGCAGGGTAGCTATATTTAATATTTTAGGATTTTCTGTTTATGAATTATTTAACAAAGCCGATAAACAAAAACCTTTTTTGCCAAAACAAAAAGTATTGCCTATATTAAAAACATTTAACACAAAAGAAACATTTAATATAATTTGGAAAGGTTTTTTTCCAGAAATTTGTTCCATAAAAAATTCGAATTATATTGATTGGAAAACATTTTATTCATCTTATGTTAAAACTTATATTGAACGAGATGTTTCACAGTTGATAAATGTTTCAAACAAATTAACTTTTATTCAGTTTTTAAAAGTAATTGCTTCAAGAACCGCACAAGAATTAAATTTAAGCGATATTTCAAGACTTGTAGGTATAACATCCGTTACGGCGAAATCATGGTTATCCATATTACAAACATCCGGCATTATTTATTTATTGCAACCCTATTATAAAAACATATCAAAAAGAATACTAAAAAGCCCTAAAATATATTTCACGGATACGGGCTTATGTTGTTATTTATTAGGATTAAACAGTCCGGAAATATTATACAACACGCTTATGAGCGGACATATATTTGAAACATTTGTTGTTATGGAAATAATTAAATCTTATATTCACAACGGAGAAACTCCGGAATTTTATTTTTATAGAGATTCCAATCAAGTAGAAATTGACTTGCTTATTTATACAAATGGTTATTTATATCCGGTAGAAATAAAACAAACAAGTAATCCTATAAAAGAAGATATTAATAATTTTAGAATACTGAATAATTTGAAAGAAAAAATAGGATATGGCAGTTTAATATGTTTAACCGACAAACCAAGAGCTTTAACGAGTATGGCAAATGCCATTTCCATTTGGAACATATAATAATTTTAGGTTATAGGGTTATTGGTTTACAGGTTTGTCGTTCAAGATATTAAAATTTTGTGTCGGAATAAAATTTATTTATTTGCTAAAACGGTAAGCCAATGCTTTTGGATGTTATGGTCAAGAATAATATTTATAAAACCCGCCTGTTTTAAATAATCAATTAATTCCTGTTGCGAGTAAAGTTTTAGCCCGTCTATAAGTTGTTCATACTTTTTTTCGCGTTCGCTTACTCCGTCAAATTCATTGACTATCATAAATGTTCCGCCGGTTTTTAATATTCTGAAAACTTCTTTAAAACTTGTTAAAGGGCCGGGCCAAAAATAAATAGTTTCAAATGCGGTTATAATATCAAATGTTTCATTTTCAAAAGGCATTTTTGAAACATCACCCTGAACGATACTGCAAATACCTTTTTTAATTTCTTTATCATTAACTTTTTGGGATTCTTTAACCGATACTTTTGAATAATCAAAACCCGTTACTTTTGCATTTGGAAATAACTTTATTAATTTTGCAACATTTATTCCGCCGCCGCAACCTAAATCGGCAATTTGTAACGGATTAATATTTTTTAAATGAGCAAGTCCCCAGTCGGAAAGGTTGGCATGTCCTTTGTTCATTCTGTTTATCATTAATTTACCTAAAAAACCTTTAGGTTTTCTTGTATTGGCAAAAAACATTTTTTTTAACATAAATTTGCTCCCGAAAAAATAATGAATACAAAATCCGGCTTGAGATAAAATATTATGCGCAAGATAATATTTGCTTTATTATATCCGTGTCAGGTTCGGAAATTTCGTTATTTTTATTTTGTTTGTCTTTAAATAAAGCGGACAAAAGAATTGAACTTGCAGTTAAAATTGCAACAGCTCCCGCAATAATTGAATTATTTGAGAAACCCGCAGCAAGTAAACCGGATATTGAAACCTGTGTTACTGCAGATACCAACATTCCCGTAATTAACTTAAACGATTGCCATTTTGTTTTTATATTATCATCCAACATATCATAAACAACTGATGTTTCGGTTAAAGTTGCCGAAGCTTGCCATAAATTCATTAATAAATATATTCCCATAAACAAGAACGGATTTCCGGTTACAATAAATAAACCGAAAAGCCCTGCAGTTGCAATGAAGAAAATATTTCTCGGTATTTTGTTTTTTGAAATAAAATTTGTTTTGCTTATAAAATATGAAGAAGCGGCCTGTAATATATTTGCGGCAAAATAAACAGGTGCAAGCATAAAAACCGTTCCCGTAGTAAAAATAACCGGCTGAAGAAAAAAGCACATAACTACGAAAAATATATTGTTTACTATTATGTTTGTTATTACAAAACCTAAACTTTCCTTTTGAGTATATAATTGTTTTAAAGGTTGCATAAAGCCGCTTAAATTATCTTTTATTGAGAATTTTTTATTTTCAGCTTTTGATGTTATTCTTTCGCTGTGTGTAAATTTTAAACTTGCAAAAGAAGCTGCAATGCTTGGAATTGCCGTTAATAAAATAAGGCAGAATTCATTTGATAAGTATGCTGCAACAAGCCCGCCTATTAACGAGGATGTTGCCATTATAGCCCATTTTAAAGATAAACCGAATCCGTAAAGTTGTTCGAATTTATCAGTTTGTTTCATATTATCCAGAGATTTATATAAGAAAGGTCCGGAAGTAAGTGAGTTCAAAGCAATGGCTATTGCAGGTATAACCTGTGAAGCAATAAACAACAATACGGATGTTCCGGAAAAAGCAAAGAAAACTGTTCCTATTGTTTGTAATATAAGTGCAGCCACTATTATATTTCTGTCTGAAACTTTATCGCTTATCATTCCGCCTATTATTGAAGTTACAAAAGTTACGGGGGATAATACTGCAAATACTAAAGATATTAATGCTAAACTGTATCCGCTTGCCTGCATAAACAAAGTATCAAAAGAAACAAATAAATTAAAACCGAGCACCAATTGCATTAACATAAAAAAACGCACGTTATTTTGCATATTTTTTATTGTTTTTTTATCAACGGATGATTCATCGTCGCTATTATATTCATATTCGAAATTAAATTTTAATTTGTAAACAATATCGGAAACAAATTGTTTTGTTTTTATAAATAAAGTTTTCAGCGAAAAGTTTTTTATTGAATAAATAAAATTTTCCGAATTTATTTTGTTAAACAAATTTTTGTTTTTATTTATTATGTTTTTTATAAATTCGCTTATTTGGCTCTCTGTTAATTTTTTTAATTTTAATTCTTCCGTTAATAAAGATAAAAAAGTTTTTATTTTATATACGGAAATTCCGGTTACAAAAAGCCCGTCCGATAATGCATTAAAATTATAAATAACGATATCGGAAAGTACATTGTTATACGTGGTATAATTGTTTTTAACGGAATTAGGCATAATAACGGCATATTTTAAATTTTGTTTTTCCATTATATCAATAATATTTTTATGAAAACCGCCGGTTATTATGATACTTGTTTTTTCTTTGTTTATTTCTGCCGTTATATTGTCAACAAAAATTGAATTTCTTTTAATGTTGTCAAGATAATACGATTGCAAAATTTCATTGTCGGTAATTTCTAAAATTTCTTTTTTGTTTTTAATAAAATTTGATGTTGAAACGATATTTTTAAATTTGTCTTTATCCGAGAACAGCTGAGTTGCTTCGTTAAAATTTAATTTCAGTTCCGCATATTTTTTTAATAATTTTAAATATTCATCGGCAAAAACAAGCTTGGAAATGTTTTCTTGCTTAAAAAGTTTTTCTCTTATGTCGTTTTGTAAAACTTCTTTTTCCTTTAAAAAATTGTTTATGCTAAAAGTTTCTTCAATACGATATTTATTGTATAAAACGTTTATATAACCTAAAGAGTTTTTTTCTAAAAAATTTCCTGCAAAGTCATAGATATAAATTAAACTTTCTTCAACGGTTTTGTTTTTTAGGTTATTAAGTAACAAATTGTATTTGTTAAACGGCATTTTTGTTTTTAACATTGCCAATAAATGTTGTATGGTTTGAGTATCGTATTTTTCTTTTTTAAGTTGTTGTTCGTATTGTTTTATTAAAATAAATTTTTCAATGTCGGGATAGTTTTTAAGTTCAACACCTGTTTTATTTATTATGTTTTTTAATAAGATAAGATTTTTATCTTGTTCGAAATTATTATAGGAAAAAATTTTATCATATATAAGCATATCATCGGAATAAAATTTAAGTTTTTGTTTTTTTATATTTTTTTGTGCGGTATTTATTGCGGATAATAAATATATTTTATTTTTTAATATCAAATAGTATTTTTGTAACGATTTTTTATATAACTCAAAATTTTCAATGCCGTATAATTTGGATTTTTTTTCAAGATAGGAAAAATATTCACCGCCGCTTAACAAGCCGTTTTTTAACATTTTTTCAAATACTTTTTGTTTTATATCATTATCGATATTGTCAAATGCCGAAATATCTACATAGCCCTTTGGAGCCCCTTCAATAAAAATTTTATCTACATCAAACCGTGTGTCAAAATATTTAATAATTGAACAGATATTTTTTTGAACATACGGTTGGCAATGCATATCCAAAATAATCAATACATCCGGTTTTGTTTTATAATCGGTAATATTTGTTTCAAATAATTTACCGAACTTTAAATTTGTGTCGTTTAAAACCGAAAGTTGCGGTATTTCCGATAAAGGTTGTTTTGGTATAGGACTGTTTGCAAATATGTTTTGAGGTATTAACACCGTAATAAGATATGCAAACAAAGAAATTATTGATACTGCTTTTTTGAACATTTTTCCCCTCGGAAAATAAGAAAACTTAAATAGACCGGACTTTTATACCGTTGCGGGGCAGTGTTGGAATTTAACCAAACTTCCTTTTAAGTTTTTCATAAAAATCTGCTGTAAATAACACAAATATATATTATACATCAAAAAACCGCTATTGTAAAACTTTTTCAAAATTAAAAGTTGACGGTGAATTTGATTTTATTTTTCCGTTTAAACAATTAATTAATAAATTTATAAAATTGCCGTCCGGTTCAATATACGATAAATCTATTGCGAAAGAATTAATTTTTAATTTTAATAATGTTTGTTTATATTCAAAAAGATTAACAGGATATTTCGGTATTATCGTAATAAAATTATTATCTTTTAAAATTTGAAAATTATCTTTGTTTGTTTTTATTACTGTTTTGTTTTTTATATCGGTTGTCATTTTTGATACTGCCAATTTAGGGAAACCGAACAGATATACTATAAGGTTATTACTTAAATTATGCGATAAATTTTTTATGTTGCTTAAATTATCTTCCCACGAAATTGTAAAAGCTTTAATATTGTTCTTTTCCAAAAGTTCTGCCGCATAAGTGTTTAAAGTATATAAAAATTGACCGCCGTAAAGATTAACGTTTAAATTTTTAAAAAATTCAAAATGAGATAAATTATTTATAAAAAAATTTTGGCATTTATTTTTTACAAGTTTTAATAATATGTTTTTAAAATCGTTTAAATTTTGTTCATCAATATAAGACGGTAATTCAAAATAATATTTATCTTTATTTTTCAGCATATTAATTTGATCAAAATTATCATGCTGTAAACATATTATAATTTTTGAATTGAGTTTTTCGGTTAAATTTAACCATTTCAAATTATTAATCCTTATAAATAATTTGGGAAGAGTAAGGTTGTTTTTAAAAAACGGTTTATGTAAACTTTTATTTACACTTTTCGGTAAATCGTATTTTTTTATTTCGCTGTTTGCGGACGGTATTGTTGAAGTGTCTGCAATTTTAAAAACATCAAAACCGTTATTTATAAATTGTTCGTTACAAAAAACCGTATAAACTCCGTTTTTAAAATTTATATTTTGTACCTGTATTATAAAGTTTGTGTCCTGTTTTGCAGCGACAATACGTAATTTATCACCTGCATTAACGGTATATTTTGTTTTTAAATCAAAAGTTTCGGTTGTTTTATTTTCAACAGTTCCCAAAAATAAACCTATGTTTTTTGATTTTTCCGGCTCTATAATATTTTTATCCGGAAAATTAAAATTAAAAGTAGTTTTTGTTCTGGCATAATCAAAATTTAAAATGGCTTTTGCCTGTGTAAGCGCATTATTAAAATTATCTTTTGAAGCATCAATTAAAAGTCTGTAAGCTTTAACCGTTTTATAAACGTAATCTTTACTTTTCATCCTGCCTTCAATTTTAAGGCAATTTATACCGGTATCTTTTATTTGTTGTATATAATCTGCCAGTTGTAAATCCTTGGGAGATAAAAAATAGCCATGTTTGTTATTTATTGTCCACAATCTTCTGCAAGGTTGCGTGCAATAACCTCTGTTACCGCTGTAACCGCCTATAAAACTTGAAAGCAAACATAAGCCGGATACACAAAAACATAATGCTCCGTGACAAAAAATTTCAAGTTCGATATCTGTTTCCTGTTTTATTTTTTTTATCTGTTCAAAGGAAAGTTCTCTCGCCAAAACAACACGTTTAAAACCCAAGTGTTTTGCCTTTTTTGCACCTAAACTGTTATGTATTGCAAGTTGTGTGCTGGCATGCAGTTTTAAATTCGGGAAATATTTTTTAACAATATTTACAACAGCCAAATCCTGAACAATTAAAGCATCCGGTTCTATTAAAGAAAGCTGCTCCAAACAATTAAATGCTTTTTTTATATCCGTTTCTTGCAGTAATGTATTAAAGGCAACAAAGATTTTTACATTTTTTTCTTTTGTATAATGACGTAAATCGTTTAATTGCGAGAAAGAAAAATTGCGGGCTTTGTTTCTTGCACTGAAATTTTTCATTCCTATATATACGGCATCGGCACTGGCATCAACTGCTGCTAAAAAAGTTTCAATATTTCCGCTTGGCGCAAGTAATTCTATTTTGCTCATAATTTAATATTTTAGCATATTATAATTTAATTCGTTTTAAAAACAGATATTTGTAAATTTTTTTATGCGGTTATGTGCAATTACATTGCATTTTAAATATTTTTTTTGTAAATTGTATGGTAAGTATATTGACAAAATTTTGGCTAACAAATATAATTTGATTTTAATATGAAACGATATGTGTTCAGTTTTGATGATTTTAAACAGTCGGATAATTTAAAGATAGGTCCGTGTGAGTATTCTTTTAATAATGAAGGAACTATTGTTAAAAATTCAAATTTAAAATTATCAATAGATGCAAATAAATATGATGAAGTTGTAAATATAGTTTGTAATATAACCGGAAGTATGGCTTTTGAATGTTCAAGATGTTTGGAAATTTTCGATAAGAATACGGATATAAGTTTTGAGTATTCTTTTACAAAGCAGGAAGGTTCGGTTGATATTACCGATGTTATAGAGCAGAACATAATTTTAAATATTCCGATGAAACCTTTGTGTTCCGATAACTGCAAGGGAATTTGTCAGGTGTGCGGCAATAACAGAAACATTAAGGATTGTAATTGTTCGGAAAATTTGAATAAAGAATTTATAGAAGAAAAATGGAAACAAATAAAAAATAATTGGGGGAAATATGCCAAATCCAAAAAGAAAACACACTCCGCATCGTAGAGATTGCAGAAGGTCTGCTAATTCAAAAATAGAGGTCGAAAATTCAGGTAAATGTTCAAATTGCGGTGCGCCTAAAATGCCGCACAGAGTTTGCCCTGAATGCGGATTTTATAACGGTAAATTAATAGTTCCGAAAAAAGTTAAAAAATCTAAAGTTCAGCAACAACCTGAAGCAGAAAATCAAGAGGAACAAAAATAAATGATTTTAGCTTTGGATGCTATGGGCGGAGATAAAGCACCCGATATTAATGTTGAGGGTGCAATACTTGCCGTTAAGCAATCCGACGATGATATATTACTTGTCGGTAAACAGGATATATTATATGCACAGCTTGATAAGTGGTCAAAGAAGTATTCTTTCGATAAAAGCAGAATACGGGTTGTAAATGCCACCGAAATTATAGAAATGGGTGAACATCCTGCAAATGCCGCAAGGCATAAAAAGGATTCGTCCATGGCTGTATGCTGTAAATTGGTTGCCGCAAAACAGGCCGATGCTTTTATTTCCATGGGAAATTCGGGTGCTGCCATGGCGACATCTCTTTTATATTTCAAAAGAATTTCCGGTATTTCAAGGCCTGCAATTTCAATAAGCTTTCCTACAATTTCGGGCAGATGTACCATAGTTGATGCCGGTGCAAATGTTGACTGTAAACCGGAACATCTTTTGCAGTTTGCAATAATGGGTGATATTTATTCAAAATCCGTATTGGGTGTTAAAAATCCTAAAGTTGCAATTTTGTCGATAGGTGAAGAAGAAACAAAAGGCAACGAATTGGTTTTTGAAACGAGTAAACTTTTAAAGCAAACCGATTTGAATTTTATAGGAAATATTGAAGGCGGCGATATTCCCAAGGCAAAAGCCGATGTTGTAGTTTGTGACGGTTTTGTGGGGAATGTATTTTTAAAGTCAAGTGAAGGCATTGCCGAAATGATTTTGAAACTTATAAAAAACAGTATAAAAGCAAACCCTTTATATTGGGGTGCGACTCCGTTTTTAAAGTTGGCAATGAAAAGTGTTCGCAAAAAAGCCGATTATGACGAAGCGGGCGGTGCTCCTTTATTGGGCGTAAACAGTACTTGTATTATAGGGCACGGAAAATCAAATTCAAAAGCCGTTAAAAATGCTTTATTTGCCGCTTCAAGATGTGCAAAGAAAAATATAAGTAATATTATTGAAGAGGAAATTAAAAAATTCCAAAACTAAAAATGAATAATAAAACAGGTGTGAAAATTTTAT
>ONEP01000104.1 GCA_900316875.1 Candidatus Ruminimicrobium bovinum | reverse complement strand
ATTTGGTTAATGCAAAAGTTGAGCTTGCAACAGGCGGTTTCGGTTATCCGCATGTTTCTTTGGAATTTAATAAAGACGGCGCAAAATTATTTACCGATATTACAGGTGCAAATATAGACAGGCAGTTGGCTATTGTTCTTGACGGTGTTGTTCAATCGGCACCTGTTATAAGAACAAGAATTCCCGACGGAAGAGCTATAATAGAAGGCAGTTTTAATGCCGATGATGCAAAATTATTGGCTACCGTTTTAAGAGCCGGTGCTTTACCTGCTCCGGTAAAAATTATAGAGGAAAGAACAGTAGGGCCAAGTCTTGGTGATGACTCCATTAAAAAAGGTTTTACATCTGCCGTAATCGGTGTAGGTATAGTTATTTTATTTATGTTTGTTTACTATGGTTTTTCCGGAATTATTGCAGATATAGCTTTACTTTTAAATTTCTTTATTCTTATGGGAATAATGTCATACTTCCAATTTACGTTGACATTGCCCGGTATTGCAGGTATAGCGCTTACGCTTGCAATGGCCGTTGATGCAAACGTTCTTATTTTGGAAAGAATAAGGGAAGAACTTTCAATAGGAAAAACTTCAAGGGTTGCGGTTGATGCGGGCTATCAAAAAGCTTTCGTTACAATATTCGATTCCAACATAACAACTCTTATAGCTGCGGTATTTTTGTTCCAATTCGGAACAGGACCTATAAAAGGTTTTGCCGTTACATTGACAATAGGTTTGTGCATAAGTATGTTTACGGCAGTAGTTGTAACAAAATTGATTTATGATTTCTTATTCAGAGAAAGTTTTATAAATAAAATAAAAATATAATTTTTTTGGAGGATTATTGTGCAATTTTTTAAGACGCCTAAGATAGATTTTGTCGGTAAAAGATTTGTTTCTTTTACAATATCTATAATTTTAATAATAGTAAGTTTATGTGCCGTTTTTGTAAAAGGACCGGATTACGGTATTGATTTCAGCGGCGGTATTTTAATGCAATTTTCCTTTGATAAAGAAATTCAAATGGATTCTATAAGGCAGGGGTTGTCCGAACAAAAAGATTTGAATTTTGAATTACAGTCAACCGGTAAACAAGGTATAATTATAAGGGTTAAAAAAACAGATAAAACTCAGGATGAAATGGCAGAAAGTATATTATCGGTATTACAATCAAAATTTGCCGATGCACAAATAACAACCGACAGAGTTGAATATGTAGGTCCTGCGGTAGGTAAACACTTAACAAAACAGGCAATGTATGCGTTTACTTTTGTATTCTTAGGTATTATTGTTTATGTTGCTTTTAGGTTTAAATCTCCGTTATGGGGTGTTGTAGGTGTGCTTGCATTGATTCACGATGCTTTTATTACATTCGGTTTAATGGTTTTAATGGGCAAACAAATAGATTTAACTTTGGTTGCGGCACTTTTAACAATTGTCGGTTATTCAATTAACAATACAATCGTTTTGTTTGACAGAATAAGAGAAAATTTAAGACTTCTTGCAAAAGAAAGTTTTGCAGGAACCGTCAACATCAGTATCAACGGTGTTTTGGGCAGAAGTGTTATAACATCTTTAACGGTTGCTTTTGTTTCTTTAATAATTTTACTGTTGGGCGGGGAAGTTATTTGTGATTTCGGTTTGGCATTGTTTATAGGTAATATTATAGGGTTTTTCTCCAGTGTGTTCGTTTGTGCTCCTTTAAATTATGAATGGGAAAAAAGAAAAAGAGACAGATATAAGAAAAATTTAAGAAAATAAAAAATTTGCCGTAGCAAATTTTTATTATGAGAAAAATTAAAAATTTTAAAATTAATATAAGACCTAAAGAAATATCAAGAATATTAAAAAAGTTTTCGGATATAAAAGAACTTTCAATTGAGGTTGAAGAAGCCGTTCAAAGGGCTTGTTATTTTTACGGACATACAATAAAACCGGCAGTTGTTTACGATACATTTTCAAAAGAAAATCTTAATTTTGGCAGTTTTCCGGAAATAGAACAGAAATGGATTGCATTAAGTCCTTTTGTTTTAACTATAGGTAACGGTTTAAAAGAAGAATTTGATAAAAATATTGATATTTTCGGACAATGGACCACAAAAATAGTTTCCGCTATATCTGCAGATACATTGGAACAATCAAAAAATTTTATTCAAAAACTTATTGCACAGGAAGCTAAAGATGAACAATGTGAGCTTTCAAGGGCTTTGGAAATAACCGAAAATTTAGATGTAATACAAAATTTACTTCCTTTGGAAAAAATCAACGTTTCCGTTAATGAACAAAATAAATTTAATCCTTCTTATACGGTTGCGGGTATATATTATTGGATTCCTGTTAGAAAGAGAAAAAAATAAAATTTTTACTTAAAATGGTTCATATCTTTTTAATACTATATAATTTGCTGCTTATTGCTTTTCTTGTTCCCATACTTTTAGTTATTATTTTATCGGGTAAAAGGAACAGAAAAGAATTTTTTTATTGTATAGGCGAAAGACTTACTTTTTATAAACAATTCAATTTTGATGAAAATAAAAAAACGGTTTGGATACATTGTGCATCACTCGGTGAAGCAAGAGCGGTGGAACCTATGCTTGATAAATTTACCGACTGCAATATTATAGTAACTTCAATTACAAAATCCGCAAGAGAATATTTGCTTCAACTTAATAAAGCAAATTATGTTGCATTGGCACCTGTTGATATTTACCCTTTTGT
>ONEP01000102.1 GCA_900316875.1 Candidatus Ruminimicrobium bovinum | reverse complement strand
TTTACCTCTTGTAATTACATGTACCGGCGATTTAACTTTATTTAACAAAACGGAAATTATTGACGATGCAGTTACTCCCGTTCCGCAGGCTAAAGTTTCACCTTCCACACCTCTTTCATAAGTTCGGACAAGTATGGTGTTATCTTTATCTACCTTAACGAAATTTACATTTGTACCTTTAGGTTCATAATGTTTGTGAAACCTTATAATGTTTCCATACTTTTGAACATTTACTTTTTCTATATCGTCAACATAAACTACTGCATGCGGAACACCGGTATTTAAAGAATGAACAGTCCAAATATTACCTTCAACCTCAATTTCTTCGTTAAGAGCCAAATCTTTCGGATTATACAATGCAAGTTTTACAACAGTGTCATTTTTTATTTCTGCCGTAACCAAACCGGCATCAGTTTCAAACTTCATGTTTTTGCCTGCAATACCTAACTTATAAGCAAACATTGCAATCGATCTTCCGCCGTTACCGCACATACTTGCGAAAGAGCCGTCCGAATTATAATATCTCATTCTAAAATCTGCTTTTGATGACTTTTCCAAAAGGATAAGTCCGTCTCCGCCTATGGAATATCTTCTGTCACAAAGTTTTGCGGCAAGTTTTGAATGTATATTTTCAGGAACAATATTTTCCCTGTTATCTATTAAAATAAAATCGTTTCCGGCTGCTGTTAACTTATAGAAATTTAAATTCATTTGATTTCTATACCTCTATCCTTCTATACATTAAAAAAAGGTACTTAAAAGATTAATTAAATCTCTTAAGCACCTTTGCTTAAATTCTTTTATTAAGTTGTTGGCATAATTTTATAACAAAAAATTTTTTTTGTCAAACAAAAAATCGCTTTGCGATTTTTTAGCTGATTCAGAAATTCTTGCAGAATTTCTTAGCTGAGAAGCTGAGATCAAAACCTACGGTTTCTTAGCTGATAAGTTTTCGGAATAAAATAAACAATTAGATTTTTTGCAAAGCAAAAAAATATATTAATTGCTAATTTATAATTTCTAATTACTAATTATAAACTAATGCACTTTATATTTTGAAGTTTGTCATATTCATCAAGAGCTTTTAAATAAGCAATAACTTTTTCCATATTAGTAAGCAATGAACAACCGCATTTTATTGCTGCTTTTCTTATAATTGCATTTTCTTTTCTCTCATCAATATCAAATGTTTTATGAATATTTATTACAAAATCAACCTTGCCGTCTTTTATAACATCAGTCGCTTTAGGATTTTGATGCCAATGAACCATACTGACGGTGTATCCTTTTGATTGTAAATATTTTGCAGTTCCTGCTGTTGCATATATAGGAACATTCAACTTATATAAATTATCTATAACTTCCATAAATTTTATTTTATCTTTTTCTCTGCCGGAACTTACCAATATTCCCTTAACAGGTTTTTTAATTTGGGTTGCTTCCAACGATAAAACCATTGCCTGATTAAAATCTTTACCTAAACAACCCACTTCGCCGGTAGAACCCATTTCTACACCTGTTACGGGGTCTGCACCGTCAAGCCTTTGATAACTGAACATTGATGCCTTCATTCCCACAAATGGAATTTCGCTTTCATCCACCATTATTTTACTTATCTTTTCATTGTTCATAACTTTGCAGGAAATTTCGGCAAGGTTTTTACCGGAAACTTTTGAAATAAAAGGGAACGACCTTGAAGCTCTCGAATTACATTCTATAACTTTAACATCGTTATCTTTTGCTATAAACTGAATATTGAAAGGTCCGTTTAAATTTAAACCTTTTGCAATTTTTCTGACAATATCTTTTATCGTATTTACCGTTTTTACATAAAGTTTTTCGGGGGGAAAAACAAGTGTTGCATCACCGGAATGAATTCCGGCATTTTCAACATGTTCGCTTACCAACGAAATTATTACTTCTCCGTTTTTGGCAACTCCGTCGCATTCAACTTCTTTTGCATCAAGAATAAATTTTGAAATTACTACCGGATAATCATCGGAAATATCTTTTGTTAACGAAAGGAAATAATCAAGACTCTTTTGGTCGCCTGCAACATTCATAAGTGTTCCCGATAATACAAAACTCGGCCTTATAAGAACAGGATATCCTACCCTTTCAATAAATTCATCTATTTCTTTTCTTGAAGTTGCCGATATCCATTCCGGCTGATCTATTCCCATTTTGTCGAGTAATGCCGAAAATTTATTTCTGTCTTCTGCCATATCAACCGTTTTTGCACTATGACCTAAAATTTTAACTTTTGTATCGTTTAATGACGGTATCAGATTATTAGGGTTTTGCCCACCCATACAGGCAATAACACCTTTCGGTTTTTCTATATCTGCAATATCCAAAACTCTTTCAAAAGAAAGTTCTTCAAAATATAATCTGTCGGAAGTTGAGAAGTCCGTTGAAACGGTTTCAGGATTACAGTTTATAATAATACTGTCTGCTCTTTTTTGTTTAAAATATTTACTTGTCATTACCGAACACCAGTCAAACTCGCAGCTGCTGCCTATTCTGTAACTTCCGCTGCCGAGTGTAATTATGCCGGAATGTTTTTTTGTTAATGTTATATCATTGTGTATGCCGTCATAAGAAAGATACAAATAATTTGAACTTGTAGGATATTCGGCAGATGTCGTATCTATTTGTTTTACAACCGGAACAATATTTAATTTTTTTCTTAATTTCCTTATTTCAAGCGATAATTTTTTAATTTCTTTTTGTGTATATTTTTTATTGGGTTCCTTTACCGAAAGAAAAAATTTAACAAGTTGATAGTCGGAAAAACCGAGTTTTTTTAAATTTCTTATATATTCTTTACCTAAATTTTTAAAAGTGTCATATATGGTTTTTGTTTTACTTTTTTTAATCATTTCACAAAGTTCATTTTCGGTGTCTGCAAGATGTTTTATATGTGAAAGAAACCATTTTGAAATTTTTGATAATTCCGCAATTTTATCTGTGGAATAATTTCTTTTGAATGCTTCGTATATTGCAAACAACCTTAAATTTGTGGGGTTTGAAATTTCATATTCAAGTTCTTTTTTCGTTGCCGATTTAAAAAGACCGGATGTTATACCTTCATCGTTTTCGTTTACCATTCTAACGGCTTTTTGTGTTATTTCACAGAAATTTCTGCCTATTGCCATAACTTCACCGACGGACTTCATTTGTGTCCCCAATAATTTTGAAACACCCGTAAATTTTTTTAAATCCCATCTTGGCACTTTTAAAGTTACATAATCAAGTGACGGTTCATAAAATGCCGATGTCGTTTGCGTTACCGGATTTTTAAGTTCAAGTAAATTAAAACCGGAAACAACTTTTGCCGCAATATATGCTATCGGGTAACCCGTAGCTTTTGATGCAAGTGCAGATGACCGCGATAATCTTGCATTTATTTCTATTACATAAAATTCTTTTCTGTCGGGGCTTAATGCAAACTGAACATTACATTCACCTATTACACCTATGTTATGTACAATTTTTATTGCGGTATCTCTTAACATATTGTTTTCGATGTTGTCTATTGTTTGGCACGGTGCAATAACTATCGAGTCACCCGTATGTATTCCCATGGGGTCAAAATTTTCCATATTACAAATTGTTATGCAGTTGCCTTGTCTGTCTCTCATTACTTCATATTCTATTTCCTTCCAACCGTATAACGATTTTTCTATTAAAATTTGCGGAACACTCATTAAAGCCGCACATGCAAGTTGTTCTAACTTTTCTTTGTTTTCGGCAAGTCCGCTGCCGAGCCCGCCCAAAGCAAATGCAGACCTTGTTATTACCGGATAACCTATTTCTTCTGCAACTTTTAACGCTTCTTTAACGGTAGATACAGCTTTACTTGCAGGAATAGGAACGGATATCTCTTTCATTTTTGCGGCAAACAAATCTCTGTTTTCCGACATTTCAAGGGAATCAACCGATGTTCCTAAAACTTCAACACCGTATTTTTGCAAAACGCCGCTTTTATAAAGTTCTATAACACAATTTAATGCGGTTTGCCCTCCGAAACTTGATATTATTCCGACGGGTTTTTCCTGTTCTATAATTTTTTGAACCCAAAAAGGTGTTACCGGATACAAATATACTTTTTTGTCAACATCTTTATTCGTTTGAACGGAAGCTATGTTCGGGTTAACAACAATAACCTCAATATTTTCTTCCTGCAAAGCTTTTACCGCCTGAGAACCGGAATAATCAAATTCTCCCGCCTGTCCTATTGATAAGGCACCGGAACCGAGCAAGATTACTTTCGGTTTCTTTAACCCCGTATAATTTAATTTTTTTAATATTGGCATAAGAAATACTCCATATTTTTTGGGTTAGTTCTATAATTTATTAATAAACTCCGAAATTATCCAAGCTGTATCGTTAGGTCCGCTTGATGCTTCCGGATGAAATTGAACCGACATAAACGGTTTTGTTTTATGTTTTATTCCTTCAACACCTTTATCGTTTGCATTTTCAAACCATAAAGACCAATCTTTTGCTATTGTTGACGGATCAACAGTATAACTGTGGTTTTGGCTTGTCATAAATGCCTTTTGTTCCGGTATAATAAATACCGGTTGGTTATGGCTTCTGTGTCCGTAAGGCATTTTTTTTATTTTTGCTCCGCTTGCAAGTGATATTATTTGATGGCCTAAACATATACCCAAAACAGGTTTGTTTCCGTCCAATAATTTTTTTACTCTTTCCACCAAATCACCGGTATTCCTCGGATCTCCGGGACCGTTGCTGATAAGCCATCCGTCTGCTTCAACGGTTGAAAAGTCCGTATCCCAAGGAATTAATTCTATTTGGCAACCTTTATCAACAAGCATCCTTAAAATATTCCATTTAACACCGCAATCTACAACGGCAACTCTCTTCTTGCTTTTTCCGAACACTTTTCTTTCTTTTGTTGATACCGTCGGCATAAGATTAAATTTTGAAGGGTCTACATATTCGTCGTTTTTAAATTTTTCCAAGAACGGAAATTTTTTAATAACATTTTCTTTTTTTGCTCCTTCGGGTATTATCCAACCGAAAAGGTTTCTTGTATTTCTTATCGTTTGAACCAAATATCTTGTATCTATTCCCATAATGCCGGGCACTTTTTGTTCTGTCATCCATTGTTCAAGCGGTATCATACTTCCGTAATGATAACTTTCGTCAAAAATTTCCGATACTATAATCCCTTGAGTTTTAATTGATGAGCTTTCATGCCCGAAAGAATTTATAAAATCGTTACTTATAAGTTTCGGAACACCGTAATTGCCGATAAGGCAAAAACTGAAAACAAGAATTTGCCCGATGTAAGAAGGGTCCGACATTGATTCACTGTATCCGAGCATTCCGGTATTAAAAACCATTTCACCGCTTACTGCAGCATCGTAACCTATAAGTTTACCCTCAAACTTCATACCGTTTGAGAGTTCCAATATCGCTTTTTTTCTTTTTAAATTATTAATCATTAAAAAATACTCCGTATTTTTTAGTTTAGAGTTTAGGGCTGAGAGTTGAGGGTTTTCAGCTATAAACTATCAAATATAAATTGCTGTTATTTGAATTTTTCAAATAACTGAATTATAGTTTTTGCTATTTCGTTTATTGTTCTTCCCGAATCCATGGCTTTTTTTCTTAAATTTCTATATGCACTGTCTTCATCCATATTAAATTTTTTCATTAATATTCCTCTTGCTCTGTCAACATTTTTCCTTTCTTCTATTTGATATTCAAGATCTACTACTTTTTGTTCCATATCACGAAATTTATGCGATAACCTGACTGCAAGTTCGGTGGTATGAAGTAAAACCTGTTTGTTTATCGGTCTTGTTACGCAAAATATATCCAAAGAACCTTTTTTTAATTCATCTATATTGTCACTTTGAAAATTGTTTGCAAGTATTATTGTAGGACAAATTTTTAATTCTTCTATTTTTACGGCAAGTTCATAACCGTTCATATCTTCCAAAGAATAATCGGTTATAATAATATCGGGCATAATTTGATTAACTTTTCTTAAAACTTCATTTCCGGATTTTTCTATGTGAGTAACTGAAAAAGAATTTGCGGACAGTGATAGAAGTGCCTTTATTTCTTCCGCCTGTTTTTGTGAACATACCAACAATAAATTTGTGTTGTCCATAAAAGGTACCTCCTGTTTTGGCTGATAAGGTGATAAATTGAAAAGTGTAACAAACAAAAAATTGAAAAATCAACAAATAACCGATAACCTTATAACCCTATAGACCATGAACTAAAAATATACAAAGATAAAGGTGCTTAAAGATTTACTCCCTTTAAGCACCTTTGCTCAGTAATTTATTCAGTTTTGTTAATTATACTTTTTTTAATATCTTGTGTCAATAAAAAATAAATATTAGTTATCATATACAATTAAATTTTTTATTACATCGATTCTTTCATTCTTTTAACATAATTGTAAATATGTTTGTCCGCATTGGTACCGTATTCTTTTATAATTTTAATTATTGCACTGCCTACAATAACACCGTCAGCAATTTTTGACATTTCTTTAGCTTGCTCGGGGCTGTGTATTCCAAAACCTATTGCGGCAGGAATTGAAGTTGTTTTTTTAACGGATGATAAAATAGATTTTAAATCCGTTTTTATTTCATTTCTTATACCGGTAACACCCATTGATGAAACAATATATAAAAAACCTTCGGCATCTTTTGCAATTTGTTTTATTCTGTCTTCCGATGTAGGTGCTATCAGCGAAATTATTTTTATATCATACTTTTTTGCAAATTGTGAAATTTCATTTTTTTCTTCAAAAGGTAAATCCGGAATAATTATACCGTCTATGCCGATTGAAGAACATCTGTTAAAAAAATTATCATATCCGTATTTGAAAACGGGATTTATATAAGTCATAAAAACAAGCGGTATTGAAATGTTTTTTCGAACATTTTTAACAAGTTCAAAAATATTATCAAGGTTAGTTCCTGCTTCCAATGCTTTTTGGCTTGCTTCCTGAATTACCGGACCTTCGGCAACGGGATCGGAAAACGGTATTCCTATTTCTATTAAGTCCGCACCTGCCGAAACCATTTTATAAATAAAATCTTCGGTTTTATTTATATTCGGATAACCTGCCGTTATAAAAGGTATAAATGCTTTTTTATTTTTAAATGCCGATTCTATTCTATTCATATATTTTTTCTCCTCTGTATCTTGCAATTGCTGCAACGTCTTTGTCGCCTCTTCCGGAAAGGCAAATTATTATGCTTTCGTTTTTATCCGTCTTCGGTGCAAGTTTTCTTGCATAAGCAACGGCATGCGCACTTTCTATTGCACAAATTATACCTTCCGTCCTTGCAAGATATTCAAATGCACTTACGGCTTGTTCATCGGTAACGGGAACATATTCGGCTCTTTTGGTATCGTGCAAATAAGCATGTTCCGGGCCTATTCCGGGGTAATCAAGACCTGCCGATATTGAATAAACTTCCGCAATTTGTCCGTATTTATCCTGGCAAAAATAAGATTTCATTCCGTGAAAAATTCCTATTTCACCTTTAGCAACGGATGCTGCATGTTTATCGGTATTAAGCCCTTTACCTGCTGCTTCACAACCGATAAGTTTTACATTTTTCTCTTCTATAAAGTTATAAAACATTCCCATGGCATTGCTTCCTCCGCCTACACATGCAATAACCGCATAAGGAAGTTTGCCTTCATATTCCAAAATTTGTTGTTTTGCTTCTTTACTTATAATACTTTGAAAATCTCTAACTATTGTGGGAAAAGGATGCGGTCCCATAACGGAACCTAAAACATAGTGTGTATCGTTTACCCTGTTAGACCATTCTCTCATGGCTTCGTTTACCGCATCTTTTAAAACTCTTGTTCCAGATGTTACCGAATGTACTTTTGCACCCAATAATTTCATTCTGTAAACATTTAATGCCTGTCTTTTGGTATCTTCTTCTCCCATAAATATTTCGCATTCCATGCCTAAAAGTGCGGCTGCGGTAGCTGTTGCAACTCCGTGTTGACCGGCACCGGTTTCTGCGATAACCCTTGTTTTACCCATTTTTTTTGCAAGGAGGACTTGTCCTAAAACATTATTTATTTTATGTGAACCGGTGTGGTTTAAATCTTCTCTTTTTAAATATATTTTTGCACCGCCCAAATCTTTTGTCATATTTTCGGCATAATATAAAAGGGACGGTCTTCCGGCATAATTTTTTAATAATGTATTTAATTCATTTACAAATTCCGGATTATTTTTATAACAGTTATAACTTTTTTCAAGATTTGTTATTTCATTCATAAGTGTTTCCGGAATATATTGCCCTCCGTATATTCCAAACCTTGTATTACCCATTTTTTACTCTCCTAACCAATGTTAAAATTTTATTTTTATCTTTTACTTTATTTGTTTCTACACCGCTTGATACATCTATGCAATACGGATTTAATTTTATTGCCGATTCTATATTATTTTCGTTGATACCGCCTGCAAGAAAATACGGTCTTATAAAATTATTTAATAAATTCCAATCAAATGTTTTACCTTGCCCCATTCCGGCATCAAACATTAAATAATCCGCTTGGCAGTTTCGCCATCGAATAATATCTGTTGCTGTTTTTACTTTTATTGCTTTGATTATTTTTTTTGAACAAACTTTTTTTAAATCGGATATATAATTTTCGTCTTCATCACCGTGAAGTTGAATAAAATTTATAATATTTTCGTTGCAAATTTCAACTATATTATTCATATCTTCATTAACAAAAACACCAACGGATAAAATTTCTTTGTTTAATTTGTTTTTTAATTTTTGTGCGGTTTCTTTAGTTACTTGTCTGCGGCTTTTTGCAAATACAAAACCTATGTAATCGGGCATTGCCTCATTTACATATTCTATATCACATTCTCTGAACAAACCGCATATTTTTATTTTTGTCATTTTAATTTTTACCTCACACAAATAAATTCAACTACGAGATTCCCGCTAACGACCTGCGGGAATGACAGAAGGTGGAGAGGAAACAAACCGCAAATTTTTATTTTCATTTTTATTTTACCTCTCACAAACAAACTGAACTACGAGTTTCCCGACAGAGACTTTCGGGAATGACAGATGATAGTGAAGTTAGGAATTGTTTTTTATTTTTACTTAGCATCATACTTTCGCCGATTAACGCACCGTTAAAACCTGCTTGTTTTAATATCTTTATATCTTCTGCCGTTTTTATTCCGCTTTCGGAAATTAATATTTTATTGTCGGGAATAAACTTTCTTAATTTTAAAGATGTATTTATATCAACAGTAAAAGTTTTTAAATCCCTGTTGTTTATTCCTATAATTTCAGCACCGCTGTTTAATGCTTTTTTTATTTTTTTTTCATTATGTGTTTCAACAAGACAATTTAAGTTTAAATTTTTTT
>ONEP01000101.1 GCA_900316875.1 Candidatus Ruminimicrobium bovinum | reverse complement strand
ATGGCATAACTGCAGGTTCAGGATTATAATTTTGGAATTTATTTCTTAAACTTTCTTTTAAAATATTTTCTATATTAGTTTTCTGTTGTTGAAACATTCAATAATTGCTCCTTAATAAATGGTATAAATTTTCTTGCAGATTTATATTGTTTAAATATTTCTTCTGGGTTTTTTGAATTATATTCGTATCTAGCAAAATCCTCATGTGCAAATAAATTTCTATTATGTCCAAGTTCAATAAAATCTATCATATTTTTCTTTCTTTTTCCTTCTTCTTGAAATTTTCTATTTATGCTTGTTTCAAAATCTTTGCCAAATAATTTTAAAAAACGATTTACATTGTTACTATCCCAATCAAAAAGAGTATGATATTTTCGTTCCAATGCTTGTTTTTCTATAAAAGAAACTAGTTGTTTATTCTGGTTAGAAACTGAATAGACATAATTTTTTAACATGTCAGTCATTTGAACTTCAAATAGACTAGCACTTGATAGTATTAACACTTTTCTCATTGTATTAGTATAGTCAGTTAAAACAGATATCTCGCCACTTTTTTCTAATATTTTTTTTATCTTTCTATATTCTGTATACAAATTATGTATGGATGTTTTATTCATTACAATAAATTCTCTTTTGCAAGTTTTATTCTTTCTGCAACATGTTGTTTGCTTGCGGTAGATTCAGTTGATGCATTTTTGAAGTCTTTATTATTTTTTAAATTATCAATTTTTTTAACACAAGCCTTATGTATTTTAGTAATATCTCTTTGTTCATATGCTTTTTCACATAATACTGTAAATATTGATTCAAAAAAAGAAATATTAAATTTATTTTTTTCTGTACAAAAAATATCTTTATTATTTAATGAACAAATATAATTAATGAATTCAATAAACAAAACTTTTAAAAAGTCTATTTCTTCTTCTTTAAAATTTTTTGCTTTATCTGAAAAATCATTAAGAAAACTTGTCATACTTGGTGAATATTCTTTATATGAAAGCAACATTGCAAAACTTCTTAATAAAATTTCAACATCCTTCATATATATATCTGGTATAGGACTGGATAGTAAATATCTCCAATTATTGTTTAAATTCAAATTATATAACATATCATAAAATTTAGAGTGATACATACATTTTCTAATTTCTTGAGGTTTTAATTTAACACTACCAGAATTAAGTCTATTAAATATTTCATACATTGATGAACTATCATTTTTAGGAGAATTTTGTTTTAAAATAATATTTCTTATTGTTTTTAAACCAAAAACAAAGCATTCTTCATCGTTTAAAGTTGCAAAGTTCTTGTTATAATAATTACTTTTTTCTGACAAATTAAGATTGAAAGCAGAAAAATATTTTGTATCTCTTAAAATCTTTTCTGGAATCATTGATGGATTTTGGAGTTTTTCTATTGTTGTGGATTCTTGAACATTTTTATTCATTATTTCATGTAATTCTACTCTCTTATCTTTTTTCGAAAAAAAACCTTTTTTAAAAAATATATTGTCAATAATCTTTGCTGTCCATCAATAACAAAAAAATTATTTCTCTGCTCTTCATATAAAAAAACTTGAGATATTGGAATACCAATAATCAATGACTCTATTAATTTAGATGTCATTTTTTTATCCCAAACATAGTTACGCTGAAAATCTGGAATTTTTATAACTCCTTTATCCATAAGATCAACAATTGTATTTACATTAAAATCATTAGGAGAAACAGAAATATCATATTCAGTAATGTTCACTTCTTCTTTTTCAGTATCATAATCTCCAATGAATGTATTTTTATTTTCTTCCATTAATTAATCCTCCTTCAAATGAAAAATAATTTCTGCATAGGCATTCTTGTCTTTTTCGGTTCTGTTTAAAACTGGTCTTTTAAATTGATTCACTATTTTCATTCCGGCAAGTTGTGCAATTTTCGGATATAAATTATATTTATCGTTTGCAACTAAAAATACATTGTAATCTTTTTTTAAATATTTTTTACTATTATCCAAAACCGCAGAAATACCCTTTACATAATCT
>ONEP01000099.1 GCA_900316875.1 Candidatus Ruminimicrobium bovinum | reverse complement strand
TTACAAGAGACGGAGACGATTTACATACCGAAATAAAACTTACATTTGCTCAAGCCGCACTCGGTTTGGAATATGATGTTCCCGTACTTGAAGGAACGGTTAAAGTAAAAATACCGCAAGGAACACAACCCGGAACAATACTTAGAATAAGGGAACAGGGTTTTCCCGTTTTAGGCAGAAGAATAAAAGGCGATTTGTATGTTAAAATAAATGTAACCGTTCCGAAAAGTTTAAACAGCGACCAAAAGAAAGCATTGTTTGAATTTGCAAAAACTATGGGTGAAGTTCCAAAAGATGCCGTTTTGAAAAACGACAGTTTCTTTAAAAAGTTTTTCAGTTAATTTTTTAACAAGGTCTTTTTTTACTTTTATAAATTAAAAAACGGATAGTGTTAGTTATTAATAAACCTTAAATGATGTATAATATTGGAAGATAAGGAACAACAGATAAATAATATAAAAGGAGTAAAAATGAAAATAGCAGTAACTTATGAAAACGGGGAAATTTTTCAGCATTTCGGACATACGGAAAATTTTAAAGTTTACACTATAGAAAATAAAAAAATAGTTTCTTCGGAAATAATTTCAAGTAATGGAACAGCTCATGAATCTTTAGCCGGAATGTTAAAAAGTTTAGGAATAGTAACTATAATTTGTGGTGGTATAGGTGGCGGTGCAAAAGTTGCTTTGACACAAGAAGGTATAACCGTATATCCGGGAGCAACCGGTAAAGCAGATGAAGCAATAAATGCTTTGTTAGATGGAACTTTAAACTATAATCCCGATGTGCAGTGTTCTCATCATAATCATGAACACAACCATGAACACAATTGTCACGGCGGTGAGAACGGTTGTCATCATTAAGAAAACAAGCTTCCTGCAATCTGCAAAAAAGGCGGCATTTTTTGTAGACAGTATATACAAAAATTTCTTATAAGAATATAGTTTCAAAAATATTTTTAGTGTTATCCGAGTAAATTTTTTTGTTCACTTTAAAAGACCGCAAATCATTAAAATTGTTAATACTAAAGGCACTATATATTTTACCAAAACGGAAAACAGTTTGTATATATATTCGTTTTTAAAAATTAAAACTTTTTTAATTTTAACAAACCACCCGAATATAATGCAGATTATTATTGAGTTTAACGGCATTAATATATTTGATGTTATAAAGTCGAACAAGTCAAAAAAACTTTTTGAAAATATTTTAACATTACTCAAAAAACCAAACGATAAAGAAACCGGTAAAGCAAGTATTGCAATTATAACAAACACCAAGCCGGCTGCTTTTTTCCTTGATAAATGAAAGTTTTCAATATAAGCTGCGGTTTGTACTTCAGCCAAACTTATTGCGGAAGTTAATGCAGCAAAAAGAAGAAGTATAAAAAACAAAATTGCCAAGAAAGAACCATAAGGCATTTGTGCAAATATTTTCGGTAATGTTATAAAAACAAGCCCGGCACCCGAATCGGATTTTAAACCGAAAGAAAATACGGCAGGAAATATCATAATTCCCGCAAGTAAAGCAAATATTGTATCTGCAAATATTATTAAATATGCATTTTTAACAATATTTTCTTTTTCTTTCATATAACTGCCATATACCAACAAACAGCCCGCACCTATACTTAAAGTAAAAAACGATTGCCCGAGTGCGGCAAGTATCATTTCAAAACTTATTTTGGACATATCCGGTTTGAACATAAATTCCAACCCTTTATGTCCGTTAGGTAAAGATATTGAAACTATCGCTAAAACAATCAATATCAATAAAAATGTCGGCATCATTATTTTGTTGCCTAATTCTATACCTTTATTAACTCCTCTATAAACGAAAAACACACATGCAGTTAAAAATACTAAAGTTAATATATAAGGTAAAAAAGGTAATGCTACAAAACTTAAAAAATAATCGGAATGATTTTCAAGTTTATGGTTTATAAAATTTATATAGATATAATGGATTATCCAACCGCCTACAACAAAATAAAAAGATGATATTACCGTAGCGGTTATAACATTTATCCAACCGAAAAATTTAAGTTTAGGATTAACAATCGCATAAGCACCTACATTTTCTTTTTTTGTATATTTGCCGATTGAAAGTTCGCAAATTAAAGGAATAACACAAATTGTTAATATAAAAAACATATATACAAAAAGAAAAACAGCACCACCGTATTCCCCCATTATGTAAGGAAATCTCCAAATATTTCCGAGCCCTACGGCAGAACCTATAGCGGCAAACAAAAATAAAATCTTTGAACTCCATTGTTCCCTGTTGTTTTGCATAATTTTTTCCCTATAAAGTTGATAATTTAACCATAATATTACAATATTATAAATTGCTTTACAATTTTTTGCTTGCAAAAATTCAATTTTATTTCTATTATATTAGAAATGAAAATCAAAAATTTCTTTTTAGAATTTGCAAACGGAATATATGAGAAAAGATTTCATTTTCTTATAGCTTGTTTTGCTATTTTATTAAATTGGGCGGGACATACTTTCCTTTATGAAAACAGCTACAGATTTTTAACTTTTGATATGGTAGGAACATTTGTTGCCGCAATAACGTTAGGAAGTGTTTGGGCAATACTTGTTGCAATAACAACTCCTATAGTTTTATCAAACATTTCATCACCCTATTTTATTTATCTTGCAATTACAAATATTACTGGAGCAATTTTTTGGGGTTGGCTTGCAGAAAGCGGAAAGTTGAAACTTTTTAATTTAAAAACCAAAAGTGATATAAAAAATATATTTTTTATTGCAGTAAAATTTATTTTATTTGCGGGAATAGCAGTAGGGTTGTTACTGGCTTTGCCTTCTTCCATTATCAAAAATGTTATTTTTCAGGATGCTGTTTTTAAACAACCGTATTCAATTTATTTTACCGAACTTTTCAGGAGTATTTTTAATATAAGCAACAATGAAACTTACGGTTTAATTATAAATTATGTCGCAGAAACGTTTATTGAAATTCCGAATATGTTAATAACCGTTCTTATAGGCAGTATTATATCATTAACTATTTTAAAATATAATACTTTAATGTTAACCGAAAATTACGAAAAAATTTTAATAAAAAAAAATATAAGTTGGTTTAAAATTTTTGTTTCTTCCGTAAGCAAAACAGAATTTATATTATTTTTAATATTAGGTTACATATATATATATACCGTTAAATTCATATCCAATACAAATTTAACAAGAATTGTTGAACAATCCCCTACCGACAGTATTCAAAACTTTATATTTACGGAAATGATTACAATTCCGTTAATAATTATAATAATTATTCTGTTTTTTAAATTAATTATTCCTTTTAAAGAAAACGAAACTATTCAAAACATATCATACCTCAGAAAAAATTTTTTATACGGAAAAGGTTTTGAAACAGACATTTTAAATTTCATATATATACTGTTTGCAATTTCCGTTGCGGTTTTTCTGTTTTATTTATGGACAATAATTCATTTAACCGGAATTACACCCATAAAATATTATCAAATGACTTCCGATATTCCGGCCAACATAAATAATTTCTTATGGCTTATAATACTTATTGTTGCTTTTATTTTAATTGATAAACATAATAATAATTTAACATATAACATATCCCTCGAAAACGAATTGATAAAAAAACAAACCGTGCAGGATTTGCATACTTCTTTTGATAAACAAATACAAAAATTACAAATATTGGAACTGAATTGGAGCCGTGATACAATAGAACTTTTAAGAAGCAGCAGGCATGACCTTGTAAATCAGTTGGAAAAAACAAAAACAGGTTTTAACGATATATTATCGGAAGTATACGAAAAAGTTATAACACCGTATAAAGATGATATTTTGGAAAACCAGAAAAAGACAAGGCAACATATTGAAGATTTAACCGCAGGCAGACTTAGAAAAATTTTTATTTCCGAAATAAAAGAAAGCTTGTCCGAATTAATAAACAATTATAACGAAAAATTAAAACCTTACATACAAATAGAATTAAAAGAAAAAATAACGGGCGCTAATTCCTATTGTTATGCAAACAGATTATTGTTTATAGCAATAAATAATGTTATTGACAATTCCGTTTTTGCCTTGCAAAAATTATTGCTAAACGACGGTTTTATTGCGCAAATTTCCATAAATTTAGAAATAACAAATAATTTCTTACATATAAAAATAACGGATAATGCGGGAGGCGTTGACGAATTGACACTGCCGAAAATATATAAAGAACAAATTACAAGTTCAAAAGGAAACCGGCTCGGAGAAGGGACAATTCATGCCGCCTATTTTGTAAAAATTTTAAACGGTAAAATAACAGCAGAAAATATTAACAACGGTAGTTTTAAAGGTTTACAAACCGATATTATTTTACCGGTTAGGGAGGGATAAATGGCAACCGAACACAAAAAACTTATAGCAATAACCGATGATGACGGTAATATAAGGGCTTCTTTGGAAAGAACTCTTTTAAAGCATTTTGATAATATTGAAATAAAACAGTTTGCAACAACAATAGAATTAAAAAAATTCATTTTAAATAATCCTAATATTATAGATGTTTTAATTTTGGATATTCATTTCGGCATAGGTGAAACGGGTATAGATATATTGCCTTTTATAAAATCAACTTCACAAATGACACAAATAATTTTACTTACCGCAATGGAAAGAGCTTACGGACAATCTGTAACAGAATCAGCAGGAGATATGATTTTTGATTTTATGTCAAAACCGGTTACCGAAACAGAGCTTATTATAAAAATAAAAAAGGCATTGGCTCATAATGATACATTTGCGGATAAATTTAAAGATTTGGAAAATAAAAACACGGTGCTTACTTCAATTTTGGATAATGCAAATTTACAAAATGCCGCAGGCAGAGCTTTTGAAAAAGAAGTAGGTGAAAAAATAAAAGGTATGTCAAGAATATTTATGCAAGGTGAATTTGCACCTAAAAACAATATAATTATTAACGGGCAGGAAATAGATACCATTGCATTTACCGCAGCACCGTTACCGTTTTCTGTTTTACTTTTTGAAGCCAAATATTTTCCTAATGCAAAACTTAGCGGAAGTGTAAACGAAGCAACAAAAGTTATTTCAAACGGAACGGAAATCACGTCGGAAAAAAGAAGAAATTTATTTGAACAATCGGACAATCAATTTAAACAGGTAAGTAAAAGAATAGAAAAAATTTTAAGAGATAATAATTTTAATAACAGAGATGAAAAGTTAAGACCTTTTATTCAAACATTTGTTGTATTTACCGATTCAAGCGATATATCTCAACTAAATACTGCAAATGCAAATAAATATATTAAATTATTAAAATTACAAAACCTTACACAAGACTTTATTATAAAAACCGTTTTTTCTTTACCGAAAAGAACTGTTCCGGAAAATGTAAAAAATATAATTCTTAATAATTTAACCAAATAGTATTGAAATTATAAAAAAATAATAACAATCAAACCGGTAATAATTGCCGAATAAAATCCGGCAACAACATCATCCAAAATTACACCGTTTGCATTTAGAATATTTTTATCTATATACCCTACAGGAAAAGGTTTTTTAACATCAAACAATCTGAAAAATAAAAAACCTGCAAGATATATCCATAAATTATCAATATTATTTTTTAAATAATTTGCAACAAATAAAAAAGATACGGATTGCCCGACAAATTCATCTATAACCACAAAACCGGGGTCATGTTTTGTCCGTTTTAAAACTTCATGTATTGATATTAAAGCAACTATATATCCGCAAATTATTAAAACTAAAAGTCCTTTTAGTCCGAAATAAAAACAAACTAAAAATATAAAGGGAATGCTTATAAAAGAACCGGCTGTTCCCGGTGCTTTCGGGAAATAGCCGGTTCCGAAAAGAGTTGCCGCTAATAAAGCTGCTTTTTGTTTCATATTTTTATAAAGTTACAAAGTTACGGGACTATCAGTAAAAAAAC
The DNA here is from genome assembly GCA_900316875.1 of Candidatus Ruminimicrobium bovinum. GTDB lineage: Bacteria > Elusimicrobiota > Endomicrobiia > Endomicrobiales > Endomicrobiaceae > Ruminimicrobium > Ruminimicrobium bovinum. Next base: position 10,840 of record ONEP01000099.1, on the reverse strand, counting down.
GACAAAACAACTTATAATCCGATAAACTTATAAACAAATTTATAAAATTACCGTTTTAACTTTTGTTACACCTTCAACTTTTGCAATTTTTGATATTACATCGGCTGAAACTTCGCCGTCTATTTCCAAAACGGTTACGGCTTGTTTACCTGTTTCTTTTCTGCCGACAGTCATACCTGCAATATTTATTGAAGCGGAACCTATTATTGTTCCCAATGTTCCTATAACACCCGGTTTATCGGTATTGTTAATAAATATTTTATGTCCTTCCGGTTTTACATCAACATTTAAACCGTTTATTGAAACTATTCTCTGTTGTTTATCAAATAAAGTTCCCGCTATTGAATATTCGCCTTTATCGGTTTTAACTTTTGCAAGTATCAAGTTGTTAAAATCTTTAACATCTTTTACTATAACTTCTTTTATATTTATACCTCTTTCTTTTGCAACCGTTATTGCATTAACCGAATTAATATTCAAATCCAAAATTTGCCCCAACAAACCTTTTATATAAGCAACCGTTAAAGGATTTGTTTTAAATTCAGAAACCGTTCCGCAATAATTCAATTCAATTTCGGAAATTCCGCCTTCAACAATTTGTCCCTGGAACGAACCGATTTTATCGGCAAGTTCAATGTATGGCATCATTTGTTTTTGTGTATCCCAATCTACCGTTGCAACATTTACGGCATTTCTTATCAAACCTTTCGTAAAGAAATCTATAACAACACCCGCCATTTCTATTGCAATTTTAACCTGGGCTTCTTCGGTTGAAGCTGCCAGATGAGGAGTTGTTATAATATTCGGTGTTGTTTGAATTGACCAGTCAACGGGAGGTTCTTTTACAAAAACATCAAGTGCCGCATTTGCAACTTTACCCGACTTAACGGCTTCGATTAAATCGGCATCGTTGATTATTGCACCCCTTGCACAATTGATAATTCTGACACCGTCTTTCATTTTTGCAATATTAGCTTTATTTATCATTCCCCTTGTATCATCGGTTAAAGGTGAATGTATAGATAAATAATCCGCCTGTTTAAATACTTCGTCAAGTGTTGTTAATTCTATTCCGTTATTTTTTGCAACTTCGGCACTTGCAAACGGATCATAAGCTACAACTTTCATACCGAAAGACAATAACCTTTTTGCAACTTCATTACCTATTCTGCCAAGCCCGATAAGCCCGAGTGTTTTACCGAATATTTCGTTACCCATAAATTTTTTCTTTTCCCATTTTTGTGCCTGCATCGAGGTAACGGCAGCGGGAATATTTCTTGCCATTGAAAGAATAAGCCCTATTGTATGTTCGGCAACCGATATTGTATTTCCGCCGGGAACATTTGAAACAACTATACCTTTTTGTGTGGCTGCTTTTTTATCTACATTATCAACACCTGTTCCGGCTCTTCCGATAAATTTTAGTTTTTGTGCGGCTTCTATAATCTCAGCGGTAACTTTAACCTCGGAACGAATTATAAGCCCGTCGTAATCTTTTATAATTTCTTTAAATTTTTCCGGTGAAGGTTTTGCATGAACCTCTACTTTAAAATCAGGGTGATTTAATAATTGATCCAACCCTTCCTGGCTGTCATAAGTCATCAAAATTTTGTACATTTTTGCACCTCTCATATTTTTTACTTACTTTTTTTATTTTCAAAAGCATATTTTATAACTTCGTCCATATGTTTAACGGGAATCATTTTTATTTTTTTCTTTACATTTTCGGGAATATCAACTAAATCTTTTTTATTTCCCTCCGGGAATAAAACCATATCTATTCCTTCCCTGTAAGCAGCCAAAACTTTTTCTTTAAGCCCGCCTATGGTTAATGCCCTTCCTCTCAATGTAATTTCACCCGTCATGGCAAGTTTTTTTCTAACCGGTTTATTCATACATACCGAAGCCAAAGCCGTTGCCATTGCAAGCCCGGCACTGGGACCGTCTTTCGGAACGGCACCTTCGGGAACATGCACATGAAAATCCGTATTTTTAAACATTTTTTCATCTATCTTTAATTTTTTTGCCGACGATTTTACATAAGTAAACGCGGCTTGAACAGACTCCTTCATAACATTACCCAGCTGTCCGGTAAGGTTTAACATTCCTTTACCTTTCATTTTGTTTACTTCTATTGTTAATGTTTCGCCGCCGACTTCCGTCCATGCAAGCCCTGTTACAACCCCCACATCGTTTTCGGAAATTTTTTCCCTTTCATAATGGGCAACACCTAAATATTTTTCTACTTTTTGTCCCGCTATTTTAACCGTTTTTAAATTATTTTTTAATGACAGTTCCGTAGCGGCTTTCCTGCAAAGGTTTGCTATCTCCCTGTTTAAGTTTCGGACGCCTGCTTCCCTTGTATAACTTGCAATTATCGTTTTAACCGCTTCATCGTCTATAGTTAATTCTTCATCTTTTAAACCGTGATCTTTTTTCTGTTTCGGAATTAAAAATTTTTTTGCTATAGATAATTTTTCTTCATCGGTATATCCGGAAAACCTTATAACTTCCAACCTGTCAAGCAAAGTTACCGGAATATTGTTTAACGTATTTGCCGTTGTAATAAACATTACATTTGATAAATCGTAATCAACATCCAAATAATGGTCACCGAAAGCATAATTTTGTTCCGGGTCAAGCACTTCAAGAAGTGCTGCCGACGGATCGCCCCGCCAATCACTGCCCATTTTATCTATTTCGTCAAGAATAAAAACAGGGTTACCCGAACCTGCCTTTTTCATGGATTGTATAATTTTACCGGGCATTGAACCTATATAAGTTCTTCTGTGTCCTCTTATTTCGGCTTCATCCCTAACACCGCCCATGGAAATTCTGACAAAATTTCTGCCTAAACTTCTTGCAACCGATTTTGCTATTGAAGTTTTACCTACACCCGGTGGACCTATAAAACAAAGTATCGGCCCTTTTATTTTATTAACTCTTGATAAAACCGCCAAATATTCTATAACTCTTTCTTTTACTTTATCCAAACCGTAATGATCCTGGTCTAAAATTTCTTTTGCTCTTTTCAAATCAAGATTATCTTTCGTCATCTTTTGCCAAGGTAAATCCAAAAGCCATTCTATATATGTTCTTATAACACTTGACTCGGGAGATGTTGCCATCATTTTTTCCATTCTGTCAAGTTCTTTTTCGGCAACTTTTCTTGCCTGCTCGGACATTGAACTTTCTTTAACTTTTTTTCTTAATTCGTCAATTTCTTTACTGTTGTCATCTTTTTGTTTAAGTTCTTTTTGAATCGCCTTCATTTGCTCGTTCAAATAATATTCTTTTTGATTTTTTTCTATTTGGCTGTGAACTCTGTTTTGTATTCTTCTTTCAATATTTAAAATTTCAATTTCGGAATTTAAAATTTGTCCTATTTTATCCAACCTTTCCAACGGAGAAACAGTTTCCAATATTGATTGTTTTTCGTTTTGTTTTATTGAAACATGCGAAGCAATGGTATCCGCAAGTTTTGAAGGTTCATGAATATTTGAAATGGAAATTGAAATTTCCATAGGCATTCTGGGGTTAAGTTTTACATATTGTTCAAATAAAGATATTGTACTTCTCATCGCCGCTTCAACTTCAGGTGTTTTATCAACGGCATCGTTAAATATGTTTATCCCCACCTCAACATACCCTTTATCACTTAACCTGAAGTCCGTCCACTCGGCCCTTGTTATACTTTCAACCAAAACTTTTAATGTTCCGTCGGGCATTTTAAGCATTTGTAAAACTTCACAAACCGTTCCTATTTGATAAATATCATTAGGCGACGGATCTTCTATTTGTAAATTTTTTTGTGTAACAATAAAAATATATCTGCCCGATGTCATTGCTTCTTCCAATGCTCTTACTGATTTATCCCTTCCAACAGCCAAAGGAAGTACCATCGCGGGAAATAAAACAACATCCCTGACAGGAAGCATAGGCAACGATTTCGGTATTTCTTTAAAATTTTTATCTATATCACTCATGCTATCTCCTTGTTTTTATAAACAATTTTCGGCTGAGTTTTTTTCCTAACCGTATCCAAATCGACAATACATTTTTGAACTTTATCATCTTTAAACTTGGAATACATCGTTTCCAACAATATACTTTCAAGCATTGACCTTAAGCCCCTTGCACCGGATTTTCTTTCTATTGCAAGTTTGGCAATTTCTTTTAAGGCATCATCTTCAAAAATAAGTTCTATATTTTCATTTGCAAAAATTTTTATATATTGTTTAACCAAAGAATTTTTGGGTTCTTTTAATATACGGACAAAATCATCAACGGTTAAATGTTCCAATGTTGATACTACCGGCAGTCTTCCCACAAGTTCCGGAATAAGCCCGAATTTTATTAAATCCTGTGTTTGAATATCGCGTAAAATTTTATCTTTATCCTGCAATCTTTTTTCCTTATTACCGCTGTTATCATTTAAAAAGCCGACAATTTTTTTGTTGGTTCTTCTTTCAATAATCTTTTCTATACCGTCAAAAGCACCGCCGCAAATAAATAAAATATTTGTTGTATCAAGTGCAATAAATTCCTGTTGGGGATGTTTTCTGCCGCCCTGCGGCGGAACATTTGCTACGGTTCCTTCAATAATTTTAAGCAATGCCTGTTGAACACCTTCACCGGAAACATCTCTTGTTATCGAAGTGTTTTCGGACTTTCTTGCTATTTTATCTATTTCATCTATATAAATTATCCCCATCTGTGCTTTTTTAACGTTGAAATTTGCATTCTGCAAAAGCCGTAACAAAATATTTTCAACATCTTCACCTACATAACCCGCTTCAGTTAAAGTTGTTGCATCCGAAATTGCAAAAGGAACATCAAGCATTTTTGCCAATGTTTGTGCAAGTAAAGTTTTACCCGTTCCGGTAGGACCTACAAGCAAAATATTTGACTTTTGAAGTTCAACATCATTATCGGAAGAAGCCATATTTAAAATTCTTTTGTAATGATTATACACCGCAACCGATAAAATTTTTTTTGCCTGTTCCTGACCTATAACATATTTATCCAAAAACTTTTTTATTTCTCTCGGATTCGGAACTTCTTTAAAACTTTCGGTAACTTCTTTCTGCTCTATGCTATTTAAAACTTTATTTGCTCTTTTTATACAATCGGAACAAATTAACACTTTACCGTTACCGATAAATTTACCGTTTTTTGTTTGTTCACTTCCGCAAAAGGAACACTTCGGCTTATTGATATTATTATTAATGTTATTATCCATTTTTATTTTTTCCTCGGTACTATTACTTCATCAATAATACCGTATTCTTTTGCTTCCTGCGCAGACATATAATAATTTCTTTCGGTATCTGCCATTACTTTTTCTTTGCTTTGTCCGGTATGATATGCAATTATTTCAGACAATTTTTCTTTTGTTATTAACAATTCTTTTGCTTCAATACCGATATCGGTAACTTGCCCGGAAAGACCTCCGCCGTATATCAACGGCTGATGTATCATTATCCTTGAATTTTGAAGGGCATACCTTTTACCTTTACTGCCTGCAGCAAGTAAAACGGCACCAAACGACATTGCCATTCCCATACATATAGCAGTTATCGGACTTTTTATATACTGCATTGTATCATATACGGCAAGCCCCGCGGTAACCATACCGCCGGGACAATTTATATATAAATTTATATCTTTTGTATTATCTTCGGCATCCAAATATAAAAGTTGTGCTATTAAAGAATTTGCAGAATCGGTTGTAATTGCACTTTCATGCCCGCCAACAAAAATAACTCTGTCTTTTAAAAGTCTTGAATATATATCGTAACCTACGGATGTATTTCCGCTTTTATCTATAACCGTCGGTATAAAATTTGGCATTTAACCCCCCTTAAAATTTGCTGTGCAAATTTTGATGTATGGATGTATGGAAGTATGGACTAAAATCACTTCGTGATTTTGAGGAATGGCTGTTTGGATGTATAGATGTATGGAAACTACAAATTGTGTCGTTATATCTCTATACTTCTATACATCTTTACCTCAATTTTGCTTCGCAAAATTTTCTATCCCTCTACTCTATACTTCTATTCCCCTATACATCAAATAAAAATTGCTTTGCAATTTTTATTTTACCGGCATTTCTTTTTCGGTTTCGGTAATTTTGGCATTATCGGTTAAAAATTTAAACAATTTATCTTCTTTTAAAGTTGCGCCGATATCTTCTTTATGTGCATTAAAATACTTTTCAACATCATCTTGTCTTGAAGGATTTGCTTTTAACATTTTTTGCTTTTCTTCTTTCAAATCTTCATTTGAAACAGTCATTTTTTCCAAAGCATAAATTGAATTTAAAATATAAGACAACCGAACATTTTTATCTGCTTCGTCGGCATATTTATCTTTTGATGCTTCTGTTTGCTTATCTATGAAATCCTGCGGAGCACCTTGTCTTTTCATGTAATCTGCCATTCTGTCGGTTAAAACTTTTTGTTGCTGTAAAACAAGCGTTTTGGGAACCTCAAATTTATTTTTTTCCAATAAATGTTCTATTATCTGTTTTTCAACTTCATTATTTTGTCTTCTTATTTCTTCCTGTTCCAACATTTCTTTCATTTTTTTCTTCAAATCTTCCAAATTCTCAAGTCCCATATCTTTTGCAAAATCGTCGTTAAGTTCCGGTAATTGCTTTTCTTTAACTTCAACTATTTTTGTTTTAAATAAAACTTTTTTACCCTGCAACATTTTTTGAGGATAATCTTTAGGATATTCTATTTCAATATCTTTCTGTTCACCTTTTTTTGCACCGATTAAACCTTCTTTAAAACCTTTCAAAGTGTTTTCTGCACCCAAATCAAGTAAATATTCTTTTGCTTTTATTTCTTTTACCTCAACACCGTCGCAAAAACCGTCATAATCAACCAATACAAAACTGTCTTTTTTAACGGTTTCGTCTTTTGAAACAACAAGTTTTGCATTTCTGTCAAGCATAACTTTTATATTTGCATCAATATTTTTATCGGTAACTTTAAATTTTTCTTTTTTTACTTCTATACCTTTATAATCTTTTGCTTTAATATCGGGATGACATTCTGCCTCAAAAACGTACTTAAACGGTTTATCTTCATTTTCAAAATTTATATCACTTACTTTAGGCATATCTATAGGAGCAAAATTTTCTTTTTCCAATGCACTAAAAGCCGTATTTTTTATTAAATTTTCAATGAGTTTTTCTTTTGCAACGGCATCATATTCTTTTTTTACCATATCCATAGGCACTTTACCGGCTCTAAAACCCGGTAACTTTGCCGAAGATTTAATTGCATTAAAAACTGCTTCCAATTCTTTTTTTACATCCGCAACAGGTATTTCAACTTCCGCTTTTAAAAAACACGGTTTTTTTTCCAATACTTTTGATTGAAATTCACATTTTTGAACACTCATAATAACCTCTTTTATAGTATTTATATATTTAATATATAGAATATATATTTTACTATTATCTTCGGTTTTTTGTCAATAAAAAGGAGTATTTTATACAGTACTCAAATTTATTTATTGAATAATTTTATAATTTTTATAAAAATAATATATAATCATAATCATAATGAATAAAAAATTTTTGTTATTTTTTATTTTTATATTTTTTGTTTCTTGCGGTTTAAAACAAATAAAAACTCCGGAAAACTTTGTATATATACCCATACAAACAAAAAACTACACGATAGCAAGTTGGCAAAAAATCACCGATAAACATAAACCGATAAAAATATATGTTGAAGGCGACGGTAATGCTTATACGGCAAAAGGTTATCCGACAAATGACCCTACACCTAAAAACAGTGTGCTACAAAAAATAGCATTTGAAGATGATTATGAAAACATTATGTATTTGGCAAGACCGTGCCAATTTATAAAAGATAAAAATTGTAATCAAACGGATTGGACTACAGGCAGGTTTTCACAAAAAACAGTTGACAATATGTTTGAAGCAATTAAAAAAATATCCGGCAATAATGAAATAATTTTAATAGGTTATTCCGGCGGGGCTTTACTTACCGGCTTGATAATAAATCAATATAAAAACAACTTGAATGTAACAGAATGGATAACAATTGCAGGGCTTTTAAACCATAAAGATTGGACAACATATTGTGATTTGATACCGTTAAAAGATTCTTTGGATTTGGAAGAAATACCGAATATAAAACAGAAACATTTTTTATGTAAAAAAGATAAAGTTATCCCCAATGAACTTACATTGAGAAGAGTTGACAAAAAAGATTGCGTGTTTATAGATACAACACACGATTTAAAAAATGCAGAGAGCTTTTTAAACAATTTTTAGGTTGGCATATTTTGCAAGCAGTTTTTTCCATTGACCGCCGTTAAACAAAACTATAAGTTTTAAATCGTCACCCGAACCTGATTTTTCTATAATTTTACCGTTACCGAAAGTAGGATGTGATACCATTGTTCCTATTTGGTAAGGACTGTTGTCCGTTTGTTTAGGAACATCCATCGTATCTTCAAAAGAAACTTCAACATCTTTATTGAAATTAAATTCATTTCTTGTTTTTACTATTCTGTTTGCCGCAAAGTTTGATAAGTGTTCGGTAAATCCCGCTTCAAAAAGAAACCTTGACGGCATATTCCATTTTGTTTTACCGAATATAGTTCTTTCGCTTGCCCAACTTAAATATAAATTTTCTTTGGCTCTTGTCATACCTACATACATAAGCCGTCTTTCTTCTTCCAATTCGTTTTTATCTTTTTCATATTCTCCGAAAGGAAATAACCCTTCTTCAAGCCCGACTATAAAAACATTTTTAAATTCCAAACCTTTTGCCAAATGAAGTGTCATAAGCGTAACTTTATCGGAACTATCCTCCCAAGTATCGATATCGCTTACAAGTGCAATTTGCGCCAAATAACCTGCCAATGTTTTATCGGGTGAACGGTCTTCAAAATCCTGCACGGCGGAAACAAGTTCTTTTATATTTTCTATTTTACTTTTTGCCTCCGGAGTATCGGCGGCTTCAAGTTCCTTTAAATAACCGATATCATTGATAAGTGTTTCAACTATATATTTAACTGTATGGGTTTGTTTTATATCAATAAAATTTTGAATTGTATTTCTGAAATTATTTAAACCCGCAAGAGAAGCACGCGAAACAACAGTTGTATCCGCATATTTTATTGCTTCAAAAAGAGATATGCTCTTTTCTTTGGCAAAACTTTCCAATTTTTCAATTGATGTTTTACCGATTCCTCTTTTCGGGACATTAACTATTCTTTTAAAACTTATGTTATCGTTCGGATTATGTATAAGTTTTAAATATGCCATAATATCTTTAATTTCAGCCCTGTCATAAAATTTTAAAGAACCGACTATTGCATAAGCAACACCGTTCCTTCTTAAAGCATCTTCCAATGCTCTTGACTGAGCATTTGTTCTGTAAAAAATTGCAAAATCCGACAATTTATAATTTGCATTATTTGCTTTGTTTATTAAAATCATATCGACGGTTCTGTGTGCCTCATCGTTTTCGTTCATATTTTGAAAAACATTTATAACACCGTTATCCTCGTTTTCCGTCCACAATTGTTTTGCAACTCTGCCTTCGTTATTTTGAACTACATTCCAAGCTCTTTTTAAAATTTTCGGCGTCGACCTGTAATTTTGTTCCAACTTAACATTTGCACACTGCGGATAATCTTTTTCAAAAGATAAAATATTATTTATATCGGCACCCCGCCAGGAATAAATACTTTGGTCATCATCACCTACAACACATAAATTTTTATACTTATCGGTTAACAATTTTGTAAGCACATATTGTGCATGGTTTGTATCCTGATATTCGTCAACCATTACATATTTAAATTTTTCCTGATATTTTTTTAATATTTCGGGGTTATTTTGCAAACCGAAAACGGTTTGCATTATCAAATCACCGAAATCAAGTGCACCGTAATTACTTAATTTTTCCTGATATAATTTATATACTGCCGCTACGGTTTGTTGAAAAATATTGGCATCTGCCAAAACATCGTCTGGCATTTTTAAGTCATCTTTTGCACGGCTTATTTTATTTACAAAATATGCAGGTTTAAATTTTTTATCATCGATATTAAGTTCTTTTATACATTCTTTTATAACATTTATCTGTTCGGAAACATCATAAATTAAAAAATTGGGATTTATACCGAAATTTTTTGCTTCAATCGTCAACAAATATGTACAGAAAGAATGAAATGTGGATATTCTGACAAATTGACCTTTTTCGGGAACAAGATATTCCACTCTTTTTTTCATTTCGTTAGCGGCTTTATTTGTAAAAGTAACCGCTAAAATATTATTCGGTGAAATTCCCTGTTCTATAAGGTATGCAATTCTGTATGTTATAACTCTTGTTTTACCCGTTCCGGCACCGGCAAAAATAATCAACGGACCTTCCGTTTGCAAAACCGCCTGTTTTTGAGCGGGATTTAAGCTGTCCAATGATATTGTCATATATATTTTTATTATCTGACGATAATATTATTTAACCTCATATAATTTTTTAAATCCGCAATTTCCAATTGTTTAAAATGAAATAAAGATGCGGCAAGCACGGCAGATGCACCAACTTTGCAAACATCAACGAAATGTTCTTTTTTACCGGCACCGCCGGAAGCAATTACCGGGACATCAACCGCTTTTGCAACCGCTTCGGTAAGGGCTAAATCATAACCGTCTTTTGTTCCGTCTTTATCCATACTTGTCAAAAGAATTTCGCCGGCACCTAAAGAGACTACCTTTTTTGCCCACTCTACAACATCAAGACCGGTATCTATTCTGCCGCCGTTTACATAGACATTCCAT
>ONEP01000064.1 GCA_900316875.1 Candidatus Ruminimicrobium bovinum | reverse complement strand
TTCTTCTATACTTCTATCCCTCTATACTTCTATCCCTCAAAATTGCCACAGGCAATTTTATTTTACAAATGCTATCGTTCCGCTTATTAACTTGCTTTTACCTTTTACTTTTATCTGGTAAATATATGTTCCGCTTTCTACATAACGTCCGCTGTCATCTTTACCGTCCCAACTGAAACCGTCATCGTTTCCGCTTGTTATTGTTCTGACTTTTTTACCGTTTACGTTGTATATTTTTACGCTGTCACCTTCTTTTAGATAATTAAAAGCAAACACATCACCGCGGCTTTGTGCCCTTGCTTTTACTATTACCCTTCTTGCAGGTCTGTAATCACTATCAACCAAATTTATATCCGTAAATAATGCATAATAACCTGTTTTATTTATTTTTGCAGAAACTATTTTTTTCTCTACATCAACGGAATCAATGGGAACATTTTCGGTTATGGAACTTAAATCTGCTCCCTTTTTCAATGTAAAATTATCTCTTGAAGTTAATTCCGGATAAGAAATATTAAACATAATATCCTGCTCCAAACTTCCGTCTATTTCAACAGAATACAATTTAACCGGTTTATTAGGATTAACAATACGAATGGAAGAACTTGCCGGTGCATTGGAAGGAGTAATATAATCAGTTAATGGAAGTTCCTTAATAGCAAAAGTTTTTGAACCGCTATATGCACCTGCCGGAACAAAAAGATAAGTATCCGTTTTACTTTGGTCACCGGATTGCAACACTACGGTTTTTCCAGCAGAACCGTCAACAGCTGCCGATACGGAACTTGCAATGACGGCTTTTTGATAATACGGATTTTCCGAAGCATCTACCGGCCAACAAAAAGTTGAAGTTTTTGTTACCGTAGGAGATTTTGCATCCCTGTAAGTAAAAACTCCCTCTAATTGATAATTTACCGTATCACCTTCATTGGCATCAATATCGGTAGAAATATAAAAAGGATTATTATGATAAATACTGTCTTTTTTAACTTCATATATTGTTGAAGAATCGTTATTTATGTAGTATTTCAACTTAAAATCTACATTTTCTGCCGTTCCGAAATTAACGAGAACTTTTGCATTTAAAAATTTATCAATGCTTGAAATAGAATTTATTGCATTATGCTGAATTCCGTTACCTACAATTCTTCCCGTAAGCTTAAATGTGGAAGAAGAAACAATCGTTCTATCCGCAAAAGCGGATACAAAACAAAAAGAAACAAATAATAATACCAATAAAAATTTATTCAATTTATTCATAATATAACTCAACAGTAAGTGTATTTGTAGAATATGTACTACCTATAACGGCTTGTGCAAAATTAGCACCTATATAAACATACAACGGAAACCTTCCTGCCAAAAACGTAGCACCATAAAGCTGAGTTCCTCTTTTAGATATATCGGAACCGTTGTTCCAAATTAACGAATATTCATTATCAAAACCTGATGTTTTTAAATCCTGCATCCATATATAACAATAAGTTTTTTCATCTTTTTTATCACTTAAATCATAATCTATCTGATAAATTTTTAATTTATCTTTTGTAATGGTATATGTAGAAACTCTCCAACAGGCATCTATCCTTGCGGATGTATCATTTTCATTTATCAAACCGGCAGGATTATCTCCGCCTTCATATTTAGGATTTGCCACTATAGGAGCGGCAGTTGAAGTATTATTTGTATAAAACCTTACATAACAAGGATCGGAAGTTGAAGTTGAAGTATCAAATTGAATCCAATTCAAATCTATTTTTATATACTCGTTAGCCGCTTTCCAAGTAGAATCGGCCAAATCGGTATCAACATTTACGTCAAAAGAAAACGTATCCGAAGTTACGGCTTCATCAGTCCCTACTTTTGCCATAGACAATATCATTTGTTCCGCAGATGTAGTTTCGGGTTTTTCCCAACGGATATTATCAATTTCAATTTTATCACCGACATTATAGAACGCCTCATCCAAACCGAAAAGGAATAAATATTGAACTTTGTCCAAACCCGAACTTACAATATCGGACACAGGAACGGAAATCTCATACCATTTATCATTAGCAGAAAATAAAGGATTTATTTCCTTTAATGTTTTATAATACTCTTTTCCGTCGGCTTTAACACCGATTTTAAAATTTATCATTGCGGCATAAGATGTTTTCACCAAAAACTTAATATATCCGTTACTGTATGCCGTCATATCCAAAACACCGGCATTATTATTAACAGCAAAACCACCGCCGCCTGAAGTACCAGCATTTGTAGCGGTTAATAACCAATTAACTTTACCTTCTATCGTGGAATCGGACACATTATCTACGGAAAACCCCTGCTGCCCGCCTGTCCATTTCCACAAATCAATACGAACGGCATTTTCATCACTCTTATCGGCATCTATATTTGCACCGGAAAAAGTTTCCGTCAATATACCATAAACATTTCGATTCGGCACCGCAAAAGCAACCGAAGCAAAAACAAATACTAATACTAACACCAAAAAATTTTTTACTTTCATTTTTTCTTATCTATCCTAAATTCAACTGTTTTCGTTTTTATTGTTCCGTCAACATCAACTTCAACAGTCATAATATATTTTCCGTTTTTCAATGTTCCTTCAAAAAAGCCGGAACTAAAACTTCTTCTGTTCATGGCATATACGGGAGCCGTATTCAAAACTTCATATTCAAAAACAACATCTTTTCCTTTTTTTAAAGTATACTTAAGTTTAGGTCTAAAATAAAAATTAGATTTATTAACCACATCACATGTCATAACAAACTTATCATTAACAAAAGCATTTTTAAAATTACTTACGGAAAACGGAGTATATTCTTTATTTTCAGTTATATACTTTATAACATAAACCGGAAGACTTATAACGTTATTAACCGAGTCCTTAACTGTTGTAAACGATACCATAGCCGAAACATAACCGCTACCTGCCGCACCGGGTAAATCAACGGAACATTTTACCGTTTTACTTTCATAAGGTTTTATAACAAAACTCGAAACATCAACGGTAAGCCACGAAGAAACATTAACTTCCATATTATTGGGACTGTTTTCCCAATCTCTTGTAGTAATATAAACGGTCTCATCAAGCAAACCTTTATTTTCTACAACAAACTCCGCCGATGTTTTATTTTTATCCAAGCCCTTCAAAACAAGTTCCTGTTTAGTGGGGCTTACGGATATACCGGCAAATATAAAAGAACAAAACAAAATTACGATTAAATAACCTATGCTAAATTTTTTAAACATATTCTATTCTACAAACGCCTCTAAAATAACTATCGCGGCATAATCAACTTGAGGCATAGCATTATTAAAATTACAACCTATATACAAATAACTTGTATCGTTAGGTTTAATACCAAAATATCCGTCGGTAGGATTATCAACTATCCTTAAACCGTGTCCGCTCCATTGAACCGTTGAATAATTATTTTGCTCAAAACCGTCATCGGATTTATCAAGCATAAAAGAATATTTGTAATTTCCTTCACTGACGTTACCTTCCACGGTTAAGTCATCGGCAGAAGTACATGTATACGTTGAAGCATGCCATGCCAAAGGCAGAACGGAATAGGAAGATTCTTCATATCCTGTAGCCGCCGTCCCCTGCCCTACAAGCCCGTTAAAATAATTATCTATGGTGCCCGTATATGAACTGACGGTAGGGTCATAAGTATTTTGATTTTTTACATCGGTATAAATTCTTATTTTTGCGCTGACACTTGTTACCGTAGACCTAAAAGCAACATAACAATCGGACTGTTGATAACCGCCTTCGTTTGTTGCCGAAGACCACTTAACTTCCGACACTTTGGAATTATCCGATATTTTATAAATACCGTCAATCGTAAAATCAACACTTCCCGTCCCGGAAATTTTTGCGGTTGCCTTAAAAAAACCTATTTTTTTCGTATCTGCCGATATTTGACTTACGGCAAGAAAAACAACAAACAACAAAGTTATAAAACAAATAAATTTTTTCATACAAACACCTTTAACTGACATAATTTAAAATAATCATCTGTTATACTAACAAAAAAAAATTTTATTGTCAAATTTTTTTGTACAAATTTATATATAATTAATTTTTCTCAAAAAAATTCCGACAGACGGCTGTGATATATATGTTTTTAAATAACTTTCAACATAGCCCCACATTGCTTTATCATCATTGCATAAAAGTTCCTCAACGGTATCCAAATCATCTCCGCAACAGTTAGATATTTTTTTTAAGTAAATTATATCTTCCTTTTTCATATTGGAGTAATTTCTGTTCAAATAATCTATCATATTATATCCGGAAAGTTTTAACAACCTTAAAGAAAAAGCGGTTAATACTCTAATTGGAATTTCCGCCGTAACAAGTAATTGCCAGGTTCTTGATATAAGTTCATATTTTTTTAAATTCGGTAAATGCACGGGAGCAAACTTTGCACTTATTTCATTTACATAAAAAGCCAACATCATTCTATTAA
Source organism: Candidatus Ruminimicrobium bovinum (assembly GCA_900316875.1). Taxonomy (GTDB): domain Bacteria; phylum Elusimicrobiota; class Endomicrobiia; order Endomicrobiales; family Endomicrobiaceae; genus Ruminimicrobium; species Ruminimicrobium bovinum. The sequence continues at coordinate 2,576 of ONEP01000064.1, read as the reverse complement.
AATCCTGTTTTAACTCGGTATTATTGTTTAAAATTTTTGCACCGGTAACGGTAGGCCTGCCATATTGGGAATTTTGATACACTATAAGTTCGCTTTCGGTTACAGGTTCCGTCGCGGCAGAAAGTTTTGCAACTATTTTTTTTGCACCCGGAACAATTGCATTTATTTTTCCCCACTTATCCGTATAAGCCGTTATTATTTTATCGGCTTCCGAAGATATTTCACAATTTAATATTAATGCTTTGATATTATGATACATTTTGTTCCTTTTAAAAATCACTTTGCGATTTTTAGCTTAGAGCTGAGCCGTGGACTTTGTCCACTCAGCTGATAGCTGATAGTTTTTTATTCAGCGATTTATCACTTGATTGTCAGTATTATTTTTTTTACTTTTTTTTCATCAACGGAATTTATTTCAACGTTTAAATTGTTCCATGTAAATTTTTCATATTTTTTCGGAATATGCCCGAAATATTCCAATACCCAACCGTTTATTGTTGAAAAATGATCTTCGGGAATATTTAATTTTAAACTATCGTTAACATCGGCAATAGACTCCGATGCGGTTATCAAATATTTATTTTCTTTTAATTTTATAATATTTTTATCCTTTTCGTCATATTCGTCCCAAACTTCACCTACAATTTCTTCCAATAAATCTTCCATCGTAACAAGCCCGATAGTCGAACCGAATTCATCAACAACTATCGCAATATGATGTTTCCCTTTTTGAAATTCAACTAAAATTTGTTTTATATAGGCAGTTTCGGGAACATAATAAACTGGTCTTATAATATCGTTTAACATTAATATGCCGTCATTTCTCCATGCAAGCGCAATATCTTTTGCCGTAATTATACCTATTATATTGTTTATACTTTCTTTATATACGGGAACTCTTGAAAACCTTGCGGAAATTATTTCTTCGGCTATTTTTTTCATCGGTTGTTCAACATCAACCGCAACTATATCCGATAAAGGAACCATAACCTGTGTAATTTTTGTTTTTCTAAATTCCATAATTCTGTTTATAATTTTTCTTGATATTTTAGATAACGGAGAAGTCTGCTCGTTTGACAATAAAAATTCAACTTCATCCGGTTGTATTAACGAAGGTTCATTTTTTTTTGAGCCGAACAATTTTAATATATTGTTCGATATTGATACTAAAAAATCATTTAATTGTTTTATTAAAATTGACAATTTAATTACGGCCGGTAAAGTTTTAACCGCATATTTTTCTGCTTTATATCGTGCAAAAGTTTTGGGAATAAGGTTTGCAAATATTAAAGTTGTTATTATCGATACAACGGGAATTATTATAAGCCATAATTTTTTATTAAGTCCGTATATATCCGACAAATCAATACCTATCGAAGTTGTTGCAACACCTACGGCAACTATCGATACGTTCATTAAAACTATCAAAGTTGTAATTACATTATCGGAGTTTTGTTCCCAATATAAAAAATATTTATAAACTTTATTATATTTTTCTTTTATCCTTTTTATATGCGCAGTATTTAAACTTGTTATCGCCGTTTCAGCCGCAGAAAAATAAGCGGCCGTAACCAAGAAAAATAAAAAGATGATAAATTTTATTATTACTATACTCATTTTTTATTAAAAATCGCACTTCAAATTTTTATTCCGCAAAAATTTACGTTAATAAAAACATCAACAACTTACTTTTAAGTTCTTTTAAAAAATTTTTCAAGTTCACCGTGTGTTATTTTATACACCGTCGGTCTTCCGTGCGGACATGTGTAGGGCATTTCACATAAAAACAAATCGGAAATTAAACGAATTGCCTGTTTATCGGTAACCGTATCTCCCGCTTTTATACTGCTTTTACATGCCTTTTTTATTATAACATCGTTTATTTGTTCAACGGAAGGTTTTGTTTCATATTCTAAACAATCAATTACGGAATTAACAATATCCGCACAATTTATTTTTTGCCCCAACAATGCCGGATATGCGGAAATTTTAAAAGTATTTTCACCGAATTCTTCAACGGACAAACCTAATTCGTTAAAGTATTTCAACGAGTTTTTAAGTATTGCGGTTCGCGGTTTTGATAATTCAAATATATCGGGAAATAACATTTGTTGAATTTGTAAAGAATTTGAGGCAACTTCATTTTTAAATTGTTCGTATTTTATTCTTTCCTGAGCGGCATGTTGGTCTATAATAAAACATGTATCCTGTTTTTCGATAAGCAAATAAGTGGAAAATATCTGCCCGATAAATTTAAAATCTTCAGTTTGCAAATGTTCAAGTTCCTGCTGTTTTTCAACCGGTTGTTGCGGTTGAAATGTCGAATATAAATTTTTATAATCCGAAACGGATAATTGTTTATTTACGGATAAATTATCAGGTATATAAACTTTACCGTAATGCTGTTTAGGAAGGGAATAATTAAATTTTTCTTTATTATAAACGGGTTGTTTAATATTTACATCTCTTGAAAAATCCGTCGCAATACTTTCGGAAGTTCCCGGTAAACTTGATACGGAATCTTCCTCAACGGCTTTTTTTATGAAAGAATAAAACAATTCATACATTTGATTTTC
>ONEP01000040.1 GCA_900316875.1 Candidatus Ruminimicrobium bovinum | reverse complement strand
CGCAATTTTACCGATAGCCGCTTCGTGAATTAATGCGGCATCTATATTATTTGCTTCAAGTGACGGAATTGCCAATATTTTACCTTCATCCATAATTATGGAATCACATTCGGTATGACCGCTGCAACGATTGTTGCCGGTAAGTTTAACTTCAAATTTTTGATAAGATTTTTCTTTTGCCACCGATCTTGATACTATATCCGCCGTTGAACCTTCACCGTCCAAAGTAACGGTGTAACCGCTTACGGCCTGTTGATTGCCGTGAGTTAAAAGTCGTTCTCTTATCACAAGTTTTGCACCCTTTTTAAGATTAGCCGTTGTTTGTCTGTTAGTGTTATCTACTCCCTTAATTTGCACCATTTCCATTTCCATAAAGCTGTTATCCTGCATATAAACTTCCGTTCCGGGATTCAATATTCTTTTCCCCATTCCTTTTCCCGAACCGAAATGTTTTTCAATATATTTTACTTTGGAATTTTTACCGACATAAAACCTGTGTATTCCGTCATGTTGCGAATCTTGTTTACCGCAATTATCTATACCGCACCCTGCAACTATAACCACATCACAGTTTTCACCTATATAGAAATCATTATATACCGTTTCTTTATATCCGCTGTTACTTAAAACCACCGGAATATGAACACTTTCGTTTTTTGTATTATCTTTTATTTTTATATCTATCCCGCTACCTTCGGTTTTTGTTTGTATGTCAATATTGGCGGTTGTATTTCTTCCTGCAAGTTTTCCGTTTGCTCTAAAATTATATGCTCCCATAGGAACATCATGCAAACCGGCAACTTCGGCTATTAATCTTTTTTGTATTTCATCCATTTCCATATATTTAATGCTCCTAACTTAATTTTTCACAAGTTTTTGTTACGGATTCCGTTCCTAAAATATCAGGTAGAATTTCGTCTTTTGTTCCCCTCATTGTCACTTTACCGTCTGCAACTACAATAATTTCATCCGCTATACTTAAAATTCTTTCCTGATGAGAAATAACAATAATCGTTCCGTCGTTAATATTTTTTCTCATCAAATTAAATACTTTTATTAAATTTTGAAAACTCCATAAATCAATACCGGCCTCCGGTTCATCAAAAACGGAAAGTTTAGGTTGTTTTGCAAGAATTGTCGCAATTTCAATTCTTTTAAGTTCTCCTCCCGACAAAGAAGCATCTATTTCTCTTCCTACATATTTACCGGCACATAAACCTACTTTGGATAAATATTCGCATGCCTGTTCTGTTTTCAAGTTATTATTTGATGCAATTTTTAACAAATCATAAACTTGAAGGCCCTTGAATTTTACAGGTTGTTGGAAAGCATATCCTATTCCTGCTTTTGCCCTGTCGGTTATGCTTGTATTTGTAATATCGTTTCCGGCAAAAAACACTTGACCTTTCGTCGGCAATATTATTCCGGCTATTATTTTTGCAAGTGTGGATTTACCGCTACCGTTAGGTCCGGTAACGGCCACAAATTTATTATTACCAATTTTTATATCAATATCTTTTAATATTTCTTTTTTTTGTCCGTTTACGGTAACATCAAAAGAAATATTTTTTAGTTCTAACATATTGTTCTCCGAAAATTAATTTTAAATATCTTTTTATTTTATCAATATAAAATTCGCTTAGCAAATTTTAAATACAAATTAAGAAAGCGATAACAAAAGGAAATGTATTAAAACCTAAAAAGGATTGAATGACAGTTTTTTTATTGTATCAAAATCTTCATCTATTGAAGTACCTGCTGTCGTAAGCATATCACCGGTAATTGTAGCATTTGCCCCTGAAGAAAACATTGATACACCTTTATCTTTAAACAAAAGCCGACCGCCGGCAAGGCGAATAAATGCATCCGGTAAAACAAACCTTGCTATCGCTACGGTTCTGTTAATTTCTTCTTGAGTTAAAATTTTATTATTTTCAAACGGTGTTCCTTTTATGGGGTTTAACACATTTACGGGAACGGATTTTATGCCGAGGTTATATAATTCAAAAAACATATCTATTCTGTCTTCAAATGTTTCCCCCAATCCGAAAATTCCGCCGCTGCAAATTTCAAGCCCGGCTTTTTTTGCCGCGTTTATCGTTTTTATTTTATCGTCATAAGTATGTGTGGTGCAGATATTTGGAAAAAAGTTTCTTGATGTTTCCAAATTGCAATGATACCTTGTAACACCCGCCTGTTTTAATTTTACAAGTTGTTCATAAGTCAAAAGTCCCATTGAAGCACATAACAAAATATCACATTTATTTTTTATATTTTTATAAGTTTGACAAACGGAATCTATTTCTTGGTCGGTAAGTTTTTTGCCTGATGTAACAACAGAAAACCTTTTAACTTTTTTATCGGCATTATGTTTTGCTTCTTTAAATATATTTTGGCTATCAAGCAAAGGATACTCTTTTATACTTGTTTTATAATGCGATGATTGTGCACAAAACTTACAATTTTCACCGCATTTACCGCTTTTGCCGCTGACTATCGAGCACATATCAAATTTATTACCGCAAAATTTTTGTTTTATTTTTTCGGCAACAAAAGAAAACTCTTGCAAATCCGTATTTATAAGAGATAATGCTTCCTGTTTTGTTATATGATAATTTTGATTTAAAATTTTATCCGTTAATTGTTTAAGCATGAATATTTATTTTCTGCTTCCCGGTTTTATAGGTTTTGAACCGTTTTTACATAACGGACATTCTTCAGGTTTATAACTTTTAACTTCCAAACTTAACAAAGAAAATCTCGGAACACCGAAATCCACTTTACCCGCACTTCTGTCAACCAATGAACATACGGCAACAATTTCGGCTCCGGTTTGTTTTAAACTTTCTATAACTTCTCTTGTGGAAAGT
>ONEP01000054.1 GCA_900316875.1 Candidatus Ruminimicrobium bovinum | reverse complement strand
TAAAAGTTTAAATGTTTTTTTATCTTCAAGAGAAATTTTTTCCAAATCAAAATCGGGATCTTTTTTCTTTATAAGTTTTACGGCTTCATTTATAATTGTTAAATTTTGCAATCCTAAAAAATCAACTTTCAAAAGCCCTAAATCCGGTAAAATCCTGCCGTCATATTGCGTAGTAACTACATTTTTTTTACCTATTGCAAGCGGTGAAAAATGCCTAACATCTTCCGGTGCAACAATTAAACCTGCGGCATGAACACCGGTATGTCTTTTAGTCCCTTCCAATTTTGAAGCTATTTTTATAAGGTCTGCTACTTTGGGGTTATCTTTCATTGCCTGCTGCAAATCTTTGGATTCTGTTATTGCATCCGGAATTGATAATTTTGCAGGAATTGCATCTGCAAGTTTTTGAGTTTCTGCAGGTGTAAACCCCATAACTCTGCCTACATCTTTTACTACCATTTTAGCTTCCATGGCACCGAAAGTTATAATTTGTGCACAGTTATTCTGCCCGTATTTGTTTCTGACGTAATCTATAACCTGTTCTCTTCCGAAATCGGCAAAATCTATATCAAGATCCGGCATTGAAATTCTTTCCGGATTTAAAAATCTTTCAAAAAGCAAATCATATTTTAGCGGACAAATATCGGTTATTCCGAGTGTGTATGTAACGATGGATCCGGCACCGGAACCTCTTCCGGGCCCGACTGGAATTCCGTGATCTTTTGAATATTTTATGAAATCCCATACGATTAAAAAGTATGAAGCAAACCCCATCTTTTTAATAACGGAAAGTTCATATTCCAACCTGTCGGTATGTTTTTTTTCTACAACAGGATACCTTCTTTTTAAACCTTCTCTGCATAAACTTTCAAGATAAGTTTGAGGTGTAAAACCATCCGGAACTTCAAAATGAGGTAACAAATCTCCGTTACCTTTTTTTATTTTAACATCAACTTGTTCGGCTATAACAAGTGTATTTTTTATTGCTTCGGGAACATAAGAAAAAGTTTTTATCATATCTTCCGGAGAACGATAATAAAACAAATCACTTCCCATTCTCATTCTATTAGGATCATCAATATTTTTATTTGTATTTATACAAAGCAATATATCGTGATATTTTGCATCTTCCCTTTTTAAATAATGACAATCGTTTGTTGCAACAAGAGGAATACCCGTTTCTTTTGAAAGTTCAAGCAACGGTGCAATTATTGCTTTTTGTTCTTCAAGTCCGTTATCCATAATTTCAAGATAATAATTACCTTTGCCGAAAACATCCCGGTACCAACCTGCCACTTCTTTTGCTTTTTCTTTGTTTCCGGCAGAAAGCAATGTAGCAATTTCCCCCGCTAAACAGGCAGACGAACAAATAAGTCCTTTTGAATATTTTTGCAACAATTCTTTATCAACTCTGGGTTTATAATAAAAACCTTCGGTAAACCCCGCACTTACAAGGTATGATAAATTTCTGTAACCTTCATTATCTTTTGCAAGAAGTATTAAATGATGATAACCGCCGTTTTCCTTATCTTTATCAAACCTGCTTTTTTTAGCAACATAAACTTCACATCCTATAATGGGTTTTATTCCGGAATCCAAACAAGCCCAATAAAATTCCATTGCACCATACATATTGCCGTGGTCGGTAATAGCAAGTGCCGGCATTTGATATTGTTTGCCTATTATGTTGAAAAGCTCCAACGGTTTACCTTTTTTTGTTAGTTTTGTTAAACCGTCAAGCAACGAATATTCCGTATGATTATGTAAATGTACAAATTCCGACGACATAAAAAATGCTCCGTATTTTTTAACTTAAAAGCTTAAGAGCTGAAAAGCCGAGTAGTTTTCCGTATTTTTAGCTTTACAAAAAATCTGGAAATTAAAAACAACAAAATCATTAATTAACAATTGCCAATTACCAAGTTATTATTTTAAGAGTATATCAAAATATTATAAAAAACAATAATTTCTATTTTTTTATTTTTTTTGTTGATTTTTTAACTGTTTTTGTTTTTTTACTCATTACTTTTTTCGTTGCTGTTTTTTTATTAGCAACTTTTTTAACAGTTTTTTTCTTTTTTGGTTTTGATTCATCACTTTCCCATATATGTTCAAGGTTATATAATTGCCTTAACTCTTGATTCATAACATGAACAATAATTCCGCCGAAATCCAAAACTTTCCAATTAACATCCGAGTTTCTGCCGTCTCTTCTTAAAACTTCAACATCATAATCGTATTTAAATGTTTTTTCTATTTCATTTGTTATTGCATTTATTTGGGGTAATGAATTTGCGGTTACTATAACAAAATAATTTGTTATGGGAGTTTTTTCCCGAACATCCAATAAAACGACATTTTCACCTTTTTTATCTTCAGCTATTTTTACGGCTTTTTTTGCAAGTTTTAAAAAATCGTTTTTTTTCATTTTATATTCCCCCCATGTCGTATTTGTTTATATATGTTTTATTAGTATAGCAAAATATATTTATTATGAAAATAATTTTTGAGTTTTTTTACAATATTGTGTATAATAATGGTATTGGTGAAATATATGATAAAAATTTTAATGATTGATGATGAAATTTTTGCAAGAGATGCAATGGCAAAAATTATATCAAAAAAAGGGTTTGACGTTATAGTTGCTTCCACCGCAGAGGAAGGATTAAAACTTTTTAAAGAGAAAACCCCTGATGTTGTTTTTTTGGATGTTATGTTACCTGATTTGGACGGCGATAACCTTCATGATTATCTGAAAGAAATAAAAAAAGACATTATTGTCTATTATATAACCGGTTCAGAACTTGTTTTTACGCCGGAAAATGCAAAAAATGCCGGTGCTACCGGGTACTTAAAAAAACCTGTTGAACTTCAAGATTTATTTAAAGTTTTGGATGAAATAAAAAATATATTCGGAGTTAAAGTTTGAAAAAAATAATTGCATTAACCGTTTCTTTGTTATTTTTGACAAATATAACTTTTGCTTACAACAGATACGATTATGATGATTTAAAAGAAGAAAAATCGTATAAAAAATTATATTACGGTTTGGCACTAACACTTGTAGGCGGATTTTTAATTTTTGACGGTTTTTCAAAAGTCGAAGAAGATATATCAAAACCTTCCGTAGATTACACTTCGGTTTTACATTATGAGTGGCGACAAAATGATACATTAACCAGATATACATTGAAATCAGGAGTCGGTGATCCTTATTATAATGACAACGATAAAAGTTATTCAATAATTCCAAATGTCGTATATAATAACGGAAATGTAGATTTATACAACTTAAAAATTGAAGTAAGGTATTATGATAAAGGCAGTCAGGGAACTTTAGATGAAATGTACAGACCTATTTCCGAAGGATACAGCTTAGTAGGAGGAGAAAAAACTACTGATGATTATCATACAGTAAGTGTAAAAAATGCTTCAATTGATAAAAACAAATTTATTGAATGGACTGATGTTTGGGAATATACAACAGAAGGTACAAACAGCCCGAAAGGAGCTGATAGGAATGAAATAGAAGTCCCTTCCGGAAAGACAAGAACTGAAGGAGTTTATTTGGGAGAGAATGCACTTGTAAAAACAGGGGCGGGAAATGAATCCGGTGCAATGGAAGTAAGAATAAGATTAAAGCCCTGGGAAAATTATAAACCTATTTATGAAAAAAAGAACAAAAGCGATTTGGAAGGAGTTGCGGGTATTTTGCTTGCAGCCGCCGGAGTATATTTTTTGCTTGATTTTGCTTTCGGCTTTACAAAATTTAACAGATATATGAAGAAAAATGATATGGATTTCAGATTGGCAAGCAGACCAAGCGAATATAAATTGTTGCTCGAGAAGAGGATATGAGAAAGTTTTTTTCTGCACTAATATTATTTTTTTGTTTTTCGATATGTTTTTCCGCAGAAGTTCCTACGGTAACGGGAAAAGGAAGTATCAGAAAAGATTTGCCTCCCGGTGTTACACCTCCTGAAATACAATTTAAAACAAATAATATAAAAAATCCGTTTCCTACAAATAAATGGTTTAATTCAATATTATTCAGTTGTTATGATTCAAATTTTGCAAATATAAACCCGTATTCTTTTAAAATGTATACTTATCCTCAGGTTTTTAAGTGTACAAATGTCGGTATGTTGATAATGTATCCTAAAACAAGTTATACACCGGATATAATAAATTACGGAAGCGGTGAAACTTCTGCGGACAATTATGCAAATACTTTGGAATTGGCAATTTCAACAACAACTTCAAACGGATATTCAATTAAATTTTCTTCAACAGTTCTTGACGGATATTCCGATTTTTCATCAACAATGATGTGGCAAGGAGAAGGAGAATATTCGGATAAATATATCAAAGCAACGATAGGGCAAGGTTTTGTTTTCTCTTATTTTGAGTTTTCCGATAAAACTTATCCTTCAATAAATTTTCCTTACAGTTGGGATAATCCCGGTAACACATGGTATGAAGGTAATTATTGGCATATAGGAGATTCCGGATATGAGCCGGGATATACATTATATGACACTGACGGCAATTCCATACCCGCCAATTTGCTATCTTACGGTGATGAAAACACGGATAAACTTTTATTAAAAGTTCATCTTAAAAACAAAGATGTTTATTACGGAATATTTGTTCCTAAGGGAACAATTTTCAGCCAAGACAGCAGTTTTATAGCAAATCCTACCGGCTGGTATGTTCCATGGATAAGAATTGCAATTGATTTACCAAAGAACAAAAATTATATGTCGGTTGCACTTCTTCCGTCAACAACAATTGAAGAAGCAATTGAAGACATGAAAGTTTATTATAAATATGCTTATAATTTCGTAACAAAAACCAAAGCTGTCCATGATACAAAATTAAATTCAAATAACATTTATTCAACAACGGAATTTAATATCACTACAACAAAAAAAAGAACGGATGTAGCCAATCAACAAAACGGCACAATTTTCTGTTTATTTCCTCATCAATATAATAATATTTATAATTCGCCTGCACAATATGGAACTAAAACATTCCAAAATACTTTAAGAGGAAATTTAAAAATATATACAGGTTCTTCTTTTTCAACAAAAACAGGTTTTAACGGTATAGTTCCGTTTTTTAACTATAATATTTCGCAGGAAGCAAAAAACAAAATAACACAATCGTTAAAAAAGGACAAAACAATATCACCGGATGATACTTATGAAAAAAACACTTATTATTACGGTAAAAATATTGCAAGAATTGCAAATTTAATTACGGTTGCCGACAACATGGCTGATGAGCAAACAAAAAATGAACTTATACATAAAGTAAAAAATGAACTTATAGATTGGTTTACGTATAACTCCGGAGAAGAATTAAAATATTTTTCTTACGATAAAATATGGGGCGGACTTATAGGGATTTACGACGGATTCGGAACAAGAAACTATAATGACCATCATTTTCATTACGGATATTTTATTTATGCTGCGGCAATAATTGCAATGTATGATGAAAACTTCGCTAAAGATTACGGTTCGGTTGTCAATTTATTAATACAAGATATTGCAAATACCGAAAGAAACAACAGAAGCTTTCCTTATATGAGATGTTTTGATTTTTATGAAAGTCATAGTTGGGCAAACGGTATGGGCGGTGCCGATGACAGAGGTATAGATATAGAATCATCATCAGAAGCGATGAATGCCTGGGCAGCAATATATATGTGGGGGCTTGCAACAAAAAATACAGAATACATTAATTTGGGAATATATTTATATTCTAACGAATATCAAGCAATAAAAAATTATTTTTTTGACACGGGAGAAGAAAAAAATATTTTGAAAAACGAATATAGCCATATTTGTCTTGGAATTTTATTTGCCGGAAGTGCTTCTTACAACGAACTATGGTGGAAACAATTTGTAAAATATGGAGCAAGGCAATATCAGGGAATTCAATTATTACCTATGACGGCTTCAATGTTATATGTAGGTTATGACAGTAATTATGCTCAATCTTTTTATAATCAGGATAATTTCGGATGGAATGATATTTGGACAAGATTTTATTCTATATTTAACAACAATGCATCTTCGGCATGGGATATTTTTTCGGCACATCATACAGGCACGGATGAAATAGATGACGGAGGAACGGAAACTTATACTTACCACTTTATAGATTTTTTTAGACAAAACGGGAATGTACAGTCAAATTATACTTCAAATTTTCCCGCTTATTTGGTTACAAAGAAAAATGATACAACCACTTATACCGCATATAATTATACCGATACTGTTCAAAATATAAAATTTTATAACGGAAGTAATTATGAAGGATATGTAAAAGTTCTTCCAAAATCTTTTATATCCACGACAAAATTATTAAACGAAAATACTCAAACAGAACTGTTGGTTTTTCCAGTTCCGTATAAACCGGGTAGTAATACAATGTATGACAGCGGAGACGGAATAACTTTTTTGGGATTGAAAGAAGGAAGTAACATAAAAATATTTAATGTTTCGGGTGAGCTTGTATACGAAAAATCAATAGAAAATAACGAAAAGAAATTTATTTGGAATGCAAAAAACAATTCCGGCAATAAAATAGCATCCGGAGTTTACATTTATTATATAACTTCCGCTGACGGAACAAAACATAAAGGAAAACTTGCAATAGAAAGATAATACAATGAAAAATTTTATCATAAGATGGACTGTTTTTTTTATTTGTTTATTTTGCATTTATTTACTTAT
>ONEP01000097.1 GCA_900316875.1 Candidatus Ruminimicrobium bovinum | reverse complement strand
GTTCCTTTAATGGAAATTGTTTCCGAACCTGATATGAGGTCTCCGCAGGAAGCAGCCGCTTATTTGGAAGCACTTAAAAATTTAATTGAATACGTTGAAGCATCCGATTGTAATATGGAAGAGGGAAAATTCAGATGTGATGCAAATATCAGTATAAGACCTTTCGGACAAAAGGAATTCGGAACAAAAGCCGAACTTAAAAATATGAATTCAATTTCAGGTGTTCAGGAAGCACTTTCTTATGAAGTCGAAAGACAAATTGAAGTTGTAGAGTCGGGCAGCAGAGTTATTCAGGAAACAAGAACTTGGGACCCGAATGAAAAAGTAACAAAATCAATGAGATCAAAAGAAAATGCCCACGATTACAGATATTTCCCCGATCCCGATTTGGTTCCCGTTAATTTAGATGATGAATTTATAAATAATATTAAAAATAATATTCCGGAATTACCGGAAGCAAGGAAAGCAAGACTTATTAACGATTTAGGCCTTTCCGAATATGACACAAATATAATAATATCGGACAAAGCGCTTGCCGATTATTACGAAACAGCTCTTGCTACTGCAAATAAAGGAACAAAAGACTGTGCTAAAACGGTCGCAAATTGGATTATTACCGAACTTCTCGGTAAATTGAATAATTCAAAATTAACTATTAAAGAATCACCTATTTCACCTGAAAATATAGGTAAACTTGTTATACTTATTTCAAAAGGAACAATATCGGGCAAGATAGCAAAAACAATTTTTGAGGATATGTTTAAAGATAACAAAGATCCGGAAGTGATAGTTAAAGAAAAAGGGCTTGTTCAAATTTCCGATGCGGGTGAAATTGTTAAAGTTTGCCGGGAAGCAATAAATGAAAATGCAAAAATAGTTGCAGATTACAAATCCGGTAAAAAATCCGCCATCGGTGCATTGGTTGGTGCGGTAATGAAAAAATCAAAAGGCAAAGCAAATCCGCAAATGGTAAATAAAACATTAGCCGAACTTTTGAATAAATAAAAAAATACAAAGCAAACTTTATTGCAGTTGGTATTGTAAATTGATATAATAATACTGTTATATTTTTTTGGAGGGCATTTATGTTTTTTACGGAAAAATTTATAATTTTGGTTGCTATAGCGCTTGCTTTACCTGTTTTTGTTTTTGCAGACGGTAAAAAAGCAGGATGGGAAGTTGAGTTAAAACAGTTGTCTCTTAGTATAACAAGTACGGAAGTTCATAACTCTTCGGATACTTTTACATCTTCAAGACTAACTACCGATTCCCAAACTTTAATACAGGGGAAATTGGATTTTGCCGCAAATTACTTTGCCTCAAAACTTTTTTGGTCAAATACTTTACTCGGTGAATACGGAAAAACTTATGTCAGACCTGTTGATAAAGAAGAACTTATAACCGAAAACGCAAATAAAATTTTACTTACAACGGATTTAACTTACAGATTATGGAAAGTAGACAATTTTTTAGGCGGGTTTGAAGCCGGACCTTTTGCAAACATAGGTTATGAAACTCAATTTGATGCTTCAAACGGACAAAAGTTAAAAAAAGTATTAAGAGGAAAAGCCGGTGCAAAGCTGTTTGAAGGAAAATATTTAAAACAATTATATGCCGCTTATGTAGTTGAAAAAGATTTTACTTATGAGCCGGAATCCACAAATACGGCTTTTGAAGCCGGTTTTAGGGCAGAAGCTGATATCAGAGAAGGAGTGAAATTTGTATGTTGGTCATACTATAGAGATTATATGTCTTATTCGGAAGAAAAAATAAGTGATTTGGATTATGAAATAGAAGTCGAAGCAAGACTTGATATAAAATTATGGAATAATATTTCAGTTGCTCCGTTTATTAATTATTATTGTGCCGCAGCTCAAAGATATAACAGAGTTGCAGATAACTGGTATACGGGAATTTCATTGTCTTACAGCACTTTCTTCAAGAAAGCCGCTGTTGTAGAATAAAAAGGAAGGAGAAAAAAATGGTATCTACATCCGATTTCAGAAACGGTTTAGTAATTGTAGTTGATAACGAGCCCTATCAAATAGTTTGGTTCCAAAATCATAAACCCGGTAAAGGCGGGGCTGTTATGAGAGTTAAATTAAGACATGTTAAAAAAGGCGGGACTATTGACAGAACTTTCAAATCAGGCGAACGCTTTGAAGAATTATCGGTAACAAGAAATAAAAAACAATTTTTATATGCCGATGGTGACGACTATAATTTTATGGATATGAATACTTATGAACAAGTTGCAATACCAAAAGAAAAATTAGACGGCAAAGAAATTTACTTAAAAGAAAACCAGGAAATAGATGTAATATATTTGGAAGACGACATTATAGGTATAGATATGCCTTTAATTGTTGAAATGACTATTATTGAAGCAGAGCCGGGTATAAAAGGTGATTCCGTTACAAATTTAACAAAATTTGCAAAAATTGAAACAGGTGCCGAAATAAAAGTTCCTCTTTTTATAAAAGAAGGTGACAGAATAAAAGTTGATACAAGAACCGGTGAATATGTAGAAAGAGTCCAGGGTTAGTTGAAAAGCTGATAAAAAGCTGAAAAGTTTAAAAAATACTGAAAACTTCTCAGCTGAATGGACGAAGTCCACGGCTCAGCCATCAGCTCTAAACTAAAAATTTACAAAGTAAATTTTTGGAGATGTTTATGAATTCCAACGAAATAAAAAAGTTTTTAGAATCCATAAGAGATACCGATATCGAGGAAATGGAGTTTGAAACAGATGATACATCGGTATATTTAAAAAAAAGTGAAGTAACCGTTAAACAACCCGTAATCGAGGAAAAAGTTGCGGTTAAAAAATCCCCTATTGTTCCGATTAAATCGAATATGGTCGGTACTTTTTACAGTTCCCCTTCTAATGACAGACCTCCTTTTGTTGTTGAAGGAACACGTGTTGAGGTCGGTCAAAAAATAGGAACGATAGAAGCAATGAGAGTCAATAAAGATGTGATAGCCACAACATCGGGAAAAGTTGTTAAAGTTTGTATTCAAAACGGACAAACGGTTGAGTACGGACAGGAATTGTTTTTGGTAGATACATCCGATGTTAAATAGGAGAAAAAGTTAATGTTTAAAAAAATATTAATAGCAAACAGAGGTGAAATAGCTTGCAGAATTATAAGAGCTGCAAGGGAATTGGGTGTGAAAACGGTTGCTATACATTCGGAAGTTGATAAAGAATCCATGCATGTTAAGATGGCAGACGAATCCGTTTGTGTAGGTCCTGCATCTTCAAGTGAGAGTTACTTAAATATTCCAAGTATAATATCCGCAGCGGAAATTACGGGTGCCGATGCAATTCATCCCGGTTACGGTTTCTTGTCGGAAAATACATATTTTGCCGAAGTTTGCGAAACCTGCGGAATTACTTTTATAGGACCTAAAAAACACTCTATAGAAAAAATGGGAGACAAAATAACCGCAAGA
Organism: Candidatus Ruminimicrobium bovinum; assembly: GCA_900316875.1. GTDB lineage: Bacteria > Elusimicrobiota > Endomicrobiia > Endomicrobiales > Endomicrobiaceae > Ruminimicrobium > Ruminimicrobium bovinum. The sequence continues at coordinate 1,238 of ONEP01000097.1, read as the reverse complement.
AATTTAATGATAAAATCAAAAGTTCCGGTTGTTCCCGGTTCGGACGGTCCGATATCTGCAGATGATCCGAAAATATTTGATATGGCGGAAAAAATAGGTTACCCGGTTATAATAAAAGCAACTGCCGGCGGCGGCGGTAAAGGTATGAGGGTTGTGGTAAGCCCGGAAGCTCTTCAAAATTCCATAATAATGGCACAAAGTGAAGCAAAAGCCAACTTCGGTAACCCTGATGTTTATATGGAAAAATATATTGAAGAACCGCATCATATAGAATTTCAAATTTTGGGTGATATGTACGGTAAGGTAGTTTATTTACCGGAAAGAGACTGTTCAATACAAAGAAGGCATCAAAAACTTATAGAAGAAAGTCCTTCTTCTTTTATAGATGAAAGTTTAAGAAAAAAGATGGGTAAAGCCGCACAAAGTGCAGCGCAGGCAGTAGGTTATGTCACCGTAGGAACTGTTGAATTTTTGGTAGATAAACATTCGCATTTTTATTTTATGGAAATGAATACAAGAATCCAAGTTGAACATCCCATAACCGAAGTTGTTACCGGTATTGATTTGGTTAAAGAACAAATTAAACTTGCCGCAGGTGAAAAATTATCATTTGATTCAAGCAACATAAAAATAAACGGGCATGCAATAGAATGCAGAATAAATGCCGAAGACCCTACAAAAGATTTTATTCCTTCACCCGGTAAAATAGGATTTTTATATTTACCCGGCGGACCGGGAATAAGGGTTGATACAAATGTTTATTCAGGTTATACCATACCTCCTTTTTACGACAGTTTAATAGCAAAAATTATTGCACACGGTGCGGATAGGCAAGAGGCAATTGTCAGGATGCAGCGTGCATTAAAAGAAATTCAAATAGAAGGTATAAGAAACACTTCTTCTCTATATATGAAAATTATGGAAAATAAAGAATTCCATAAGGGAAAGGTTTGTACGGATTTCTTGGCAAAGTACATTTTTAATAATTGATATTCGGTTTGTCATTTCCGAATGTCTCTGTCGGGAATCCAAGTTGTTTGTAGTTAGTTCTTTTAACAATTCTCTTTTTTGCACTCAGTGTCGCCATTCGTTTGAAATTAAGAATGCTGAGAGTTGAGAGCTGAGGGCTGAGGAGTTTGTTGTAAAAATCGCTATGCGATTTTTGATAAATAATTAGATTTTTCGCCTTAGCGAAAAATACCGAAAACTCTAAGCTCTAAGCACTAAGCCAAGAAAAT
>ONEP01000163.1 GCA_900316875.1 Candidatus Ruminimicrobium bovinum | reverse complement strand
TGGGTGATACAAACAGTTGTTTATCTGCAATAGGTGCAAAAAGATTGCATATACCGATATTCCACATGGAAGCCGGTAACAGATGTAAAGATGAATGTTTACCTGAAGAAACAAACAGAAGAATAGTGGATATTATAAGTGATGTTAACCTTTGTTACAGCGAACATGCAAGAAGGTATTTAATAGAAAACGGCTTACCTAAAGAAAGAACATATTTAACAGGTTCTCCTATGGCGGAAGTTTTGCATAACAATTTAAAGTCAATACAAAAAAGTAACATATTAAAAAAATTGAAATTACAAAAAGGTAAATACATATTGCTTTCTGCACACAGAGAAGAAAATATAGATACCGATAAAAACTTTTTGTCACTGTTTAATGCAATAAACAAGTTGGCACAAAAATATAATATGCCTATTTTGTATTCTTGCCATCCGAGAAGTGCAAAAAAATTGGAATCTGCAAAATTCAAATTAGATAAAAGAGTTATTAAACACCAACCGTTAGGTTTCCACGATTATAACTGTTTACAGTTAAACTCTTTTGCGGTAGTTTCCGACAGCGGCACATTACCGGAAGAAAGCAGTTTCTTTGCTTCAATAGGTAAATCTTTCCCGGCAGTATGTATAAGAACATCGACAGAAAGACCTGAAGCACTTGAAAAAGCTTGTTTTGTATTGGCAGGAATAGACGATAAATCATTGTTACAATCGGTAGAAATTGCAGTAAATATGAACAAAGAAAAAGATTTTCCTATACCTGTAACAGATTATACAGACGAAAATGTTTCAAGTAAAGTAGTAAAGATAATTCAAAGTTATACGAATATTGTTAACAGAGTAGTTTGGAAAAAATGAACATAATGGTTGTAACTCAATGTTTTCATCCTGACACATATCACATTAACCATATAGTGCAAGATATGTGTAGCAGGGGGCATACGGTAACGGTGGTAACCGGCAAACCGGACTATGCCACAAGCAGGGTGCCTAAAGAATATAAATGGTTCAGAAAACACCATGAGTATTTAGGTAAAGCGGAAGTTTGGCGTGTTCCTATAATTGCCCGCCGTCACGGTGCAATTATGAGGTTTTTAAATTATTTGTCGTTTATTATTACAGGAAGTATATTTTGTTCTTTTAAAAATTTTAAACCGTTTGATGTTATTTATATTTGGGGTGTATCACCTATAACAATGGCAATTCCTGCAATAGTTTTAAAATACAGATATAAAAAACCGATATTTTATTATTGCCTCGATTTATGGCCTGAAAGCATGAAAGCTTTCAATGTCGGTGAAAAAAATCCTGTATTTATTGCAGTTAAACAATTGTGCAAATGGATATATTCCAAATTCGATAAAGTTGCAGTAACATCAATACCGTTTATTGAATATATTAAAACTGTTAATAAATACAACAAAGAAATAACTTATTTACCGCAGTATGGTGCAGACGAATATTTAAATAAAGATTTTACAGCAACAGATAACGGAATAACGGATTTTGTTTGGGCAGGCAATATTGGATATGTTCAAAATTTACAAACTCTTATTGATGCTGTAGAAAAAATAAAAGACGAATCTGATTTTTTAGTGCATATAGTCGGTGACGGTTCCGCAAAAAAACATTATGAAGAACTTGTTAATAAAAAACAGTTGAATAACAAAATAATTTTTTACGGCAGGGTTCCTTTTGCGGATATGGAAAAATATTACAAATTGGCAGATGCTTGTTTGTTAACATTGGATGGTAGTAACAAAATAGGGGAAACTTTACCTGTAAAAATGCAAGGGTATATGGCGGCAGGCAAACCTGTAATTGCAGCAATTAACGGAGCAGGGCAACAAACCATAAAGGAAAGTAACTGCGGTTTGGTAGCAGATTATAACGATAGTGATGGCTTGGCAAATATAATGCTGGACTTTATAAAAAACAAAGAAAAATATTCTTCTTACGGTGAAAATGCAAGAAAATATTTTAAAGAAAGTTTTACAAAAGAAAAACATTTTGAAGTACTTGAACAATTGCTGC
>ONEP01000034.1 GCA_900316875.1 Candidatus Ruminimicrobium bovinum | reverse complement strand
GTATAAATTATATTACACATAAATCCATGGGGCTTGTGTCGCAAATATTTAAAGAAAAAATATTAAATACCTTGGCAGGTAAAGTTTGTATAGGTCATGTCCGATATTCCACACATTCGGAAAGCACATTATTAAATGCACAACCTTTTGTTTTTAATTGTATTCACGGTAACATTGCCGTTGCTCATAACGGAAATATTACAAATTGTGAAACGATAAAAAAAGAACTTGCACAAAGCGGTTCAATATTTAACCACACATCAGATACCGAAATAGTTGCGCATTTGGTTGCAAAAAACAAAGGAAATTCTGCAGGAGAACTTATAAAAAATGCGGTATCAAAATTGGAAGGGGCATATTCTTTAATATTTATTATCGGTAACAAACTTGTTGGTGTAAGAGATCCGTTCGGTTTTAGACCGCTTGTTTTAGGAAAAACAAAAAATTCTTATATACTTGCATCGGAAACATCCGCAATAGATGCTGCAGGAGGAAGTTTTGTAAGGAATGTTAATCCGGGCGAAGTTATTGTAATAGAAAACGGTAAAATTACAGAGGATATTTATCTTGATAAAAAAGAAAAAGAAAAATTTTGTATTTTTGAACAGGTATATTTTTCAAGGCCTGACAGTGTGTTATGCAATAAAAGTGTTAAAAATGCAAGAGTACAAATGGGCAAATATCTTGCAAAACAAATGAAAGACATAAAAGCAGATATTGTTGTTCCCGTTCCCGATACAGGAATTTTTTCTGCACAAGGTTTTTCCGAACAGTCCGGAATAAAATTTCAAACGGGATTTATAAGAAACCATTATGTAGGCAGAAGTTTTATAAAACCGTCACAAAAAATGAGAGAAATAACGGCAAGATTAAAGTTGTTTCCCATAAAAGATGTTATTGACGGAAAGAAAATTGTTCTTATAGATGATTCGTTGGTTAGAGGAACAACGGCACAAAAAATAGTTAAAATTTTAAGAGATGTCGGTGCAAAAGAAATACATTTTGCCCTGTCTTGCCCGCCGGTAATATCACCTTGTTTTTACGGAATAGATACCCCGAATAAAGATAAACTTATCTCGGCAATGAAAAGTAACGAAGAAATAAAAGAATTTTTAAATGTTGACAGTTTAACTTTCCTTGATATTAACAATATGAAAAAAGCTTGTTGTACCGATGGACACGATACTTCCAAGTTTTGTTGTGCCTGTTTTGACGGAATTTATCCGTCTTCTATTACCGACAAATAAAAACTCAGGAAAACAAGTGCATTTATTTTCCTGAGTTTTTTAAGATTTTTAACAATAAAGGATATTATTATTTAACCGATATTTTTTGTTGCTGATCTTTTCCGGTTGCAACTTCTTTACCGAATAATTCATAATAACTTACTTTAGGTATTCCTAATGCACCGTCTTTGGATTCAATATAAACTTTTTCCAAAAAACAATCCACATCATTTATTTTTATTACCGCTTTAGGAACATTATCATATAAATCCAAAACCATAGGCTTTTCTTTAACGGCTTTTAATACAAAATCAAAATTACCTTTTTCTTTATTATATGTTGTTTGATAGCCGTAAGCTTTTTTATCAAAAGCACTAAGTTCTTCTCTTTCACCGTTTTTTTCCGCATATAACAACCAATATGCATCTATGGGCTTTTTTTCGTTTATTTTTCCGTCATCGGTCAACACTGCATCGTAATTTACAACATTAGCATTTTTGCTTCTTTCTATAACAAATAAATTGCTTGTTTTATCCGCATATAAATTTACAACAGATAACAGAAACAAAAAGCTAAGAATAAATATTTTTTTCATTTTTTTCTCCATTACAAAAAATTTATACTGTTTAGACTTATATTAATACCAAATTGTTACATTTACTGTTTTAATAAAGATCTTCTATACCTGTTTATAACTATTACAAGTATGTTTTTAACTATGGCAAATGCGGGAACAGAAATAATCATTCCGATAATTCCACCGACGTTTGCACCGAACAATAATGCAAAAATCATAGTAACAGGACCTAAATTTACATTTTTACCTACAATCAACGGCTGAACAACATGCCCGTCTATCTGTTGTATAATTTCCAATGCAATAAAAACTTCCAAAACGATTGTAAATGATTTATATTGGATAGCTGCTGCAAGAACACCCGATACCATAGCTACGGCAGGACCGAGATAAGGAATTACATTAAATAAACCTGAAACAACACCTATTGTTAATACATATTCAATATTAAAACATGCTAAAATTACACTCGTTGCTATTCCTATAAAAAAGACTTCGATAATTTGACCTCTGATATATCCGCCTAAAACGAAGTTTACTTCAAATATAAATGATATAAAAAATTCAACATATTTTGAAGGAATAAACTGAAGAAAATCGTCTTTTGCTTTATTCATACCCAACAGCATAAAAAAAGTT
>ONEP01000033.1 GCA_900316875.1 Candidatus Ruminimicrobium bovinum | reverse complement strand
AATATTTTCAAAACATTCAGGCAGTATGGGTGAAACTGGTTGTGTCGGCTGGATGTTTTCTAAAAAAGGGCTTATTACCATAGAAAAAACAGCCGGTGACGAAGATACAATTATGACGGTTGCTCTTGACAGCGGTGCCGATGATTTTGTTGCCGAAGACGAAGTATATGAAATATATACAAAAACGGAAGATTTTAATAAAGTTTTGGAAGCAATAAAAGCAAAAAATATTCCTGTTATGGAATCGGAAATTTCAATGATACCTCAAACTTATATAAAGTTGGAGGGTGAAAATGCCGAGCATATGTTAAAACTTCTTGATGAATTGGAAGAACATGATGATGTTAAAAATGTTTTTTCAAATTTTGATATTTCTAAAGAAGATATGGAAAAGTACGGTGCATAAGTGATAGTTTTAGGAATAGATCCCGGTTTGTCCATGGCGGGCTGGGGTGTTGTTTATAAAGGCAATACCGATAAATATTCTTGTTTGGGATACGGTTGTATAAAAACTTATCCTAAAGATTGTTTGGCAGACAGGTTGAAGTTTCTTTTTTATCAAACGCATGAAATAATAGAAAAGTATAAACCTGAAGTAGTTGCCATGGAACAAATATTTTTTTTAAAAGGGTCAAATGTTATAGCAACAATAGGTCAGGCAAGGGGTGCTTTAATATCGGCGGTTGTAACAAAAAATTTGCCGTTGTTTGAGTATAACCCCAGAAGTATTAAAATTGCATTGACCGGTTACGGCTCTGCCGATAAACATCAAATGCAGCACATGGTAAAAACTTTTTTGGGCTTAAAAGAAATTCCGAAACCCGATGATGCAGCCGATGCCGTTGCGATGGCAATTTGCCATTTGAATACTAATAAATTGCAAAGCAAACTCTAAAGCCGACATAGCTCAGTTGGTAGAGCAATCGCTTCGTAAGCGATGGGTCGGAGGTTCAAGTCCTCTTGTCGGCTCGTTTTTTTTTAAGGAGCTTTCCTGATTATGTTTTCCGAAACAGTTAAAAAAAGTTTATCTAAATTTATTTTATACGGACTGCCTTTGTTTTATTTTTTGGTGGCAGTCAGTTTTTATTTGGTTACTTACGATTCGGCACAAATAAAAATAACGATAGTTCAAATAGGCGGTATTTTATTGGTTGCTTCCTGGCTTATATTAAAACTTGAGACCGGAAGTTTTTTTAAATTTAAAAATCATTTCTTTGTTTATTTGCCTGTTATTTTATTTTTTATTTCAGGGCTTGTCTCTTTATTTATTTCTCCTTTTTTTCAAATATCGTTAAATGAATTTTTAAGAAGGTTTATTTATTGCTTTTTGGCAATAATTATAATGGATACTTTTACTGACGAAAAATCTGTAAACAGATTAATAAATTTTTTAATAGTTTCAACTTATATAGTTTGTATTTATGCCGTTATTCAACACATAGATTATAAATTTTTCCCGGCACCTCCGAATAAAGGTTTGGATCCTTTTGCCTGGAGAGGAGTATTTGGAGAAAGAGTTTTTTCAACGTTCGGTAATCCTAATTTCTTCGGCGATTTTTTAGTTGTTATGGGACCTGTGGTACTTGCTTTATTTTTTAAAAGTAAAAAATTTCATCTTTTGTTTTTATGGTTATTAATAGCTTTTTCGGTATTTTTTACTTATTCGAAAGGTGCATGGCTCGGGTTTGGAATAGGACTTCTTGCTTTTTCTTTTTTATTTGTAAATTATATGTTAAATATTGAAAAGAAAAAAAAGTTAATAATAATTTCCGTAATGTCTCTTTTAACAATATCCGTATTTTTTAGCGGAATATTCATACAAACAAAGAAAAGAATGGACAGCTCTTCTTTCAGAATTTTTACTTGGAATGCCTGTTGGGAAATGATAAATACTCATCCTGTAATAGGAACCGGTATAGGAACATTTTATGTAACTTATCCTGCATACAGAAGACCTCAAATATTTTTTATAGAAGGTGCTCATAATACCGAAAGCGATCATCCGGAAAACGAATATTTGGAGGTTTTTTATGATGAAGGAATGATAGGTTTCGGTATATTTTTGACACTTATATTCACTTTTATCATGTTGGGCTTTCGAAATTTGGCATATTTCAGAAGAGAAAAAAATCAAAAAAACAGTTTCGCTTATCTGCAATTAGGTGTGGTAAGCGCTTTAATTGCTCAATTAGGGCATAATATGGTTTGTGTTTCTTTAAGGTTTGTTTCATCCGGAGTAATGTTGTGGATGTTAATAGGTTTAATAGGCGCCATAACTTTTTACTATTGTAAAGAAGACGATACAAAATGGAATATAAATTTTAACGTAATATTAAAAAGGTTGTTTCAAATAATTATATTAATTGCAGCATGTTATCTTACATACATTTTTTATGGTTTTTTTCAAGCCGATAAATTACATAGTAATGCAATTCAATATGCAAAAGTCGGTAATTTTGATAAATCAATAGAAATTTTCGGAGAAGTTAAAAAGAAAAATCCGTCATTTATAATGCCGAGATATTTCAGAGCAAATAATTTTTCAGACAGATGGAAAGGCGATGATCCGGAAATGGCTCTTGAAGAATACAGGAATTTATGGAAACTGGCTCCTAATTATGTCCAGTCCAAATTTTTAGTAGGAATTGTTTATTTAAAAGCATGGATCGGTTTTAATAATCAGGTAAATGAATTCCATCAGAAAAATGATAAAGAGAACGAACAAAAAGCAATACAAAACAGGGAAAATTGCTTTGCTTTGGCAGTTAGATATTTTAATGAATATAAACAAATAGATCCGGTATATCCTGAAACATATTACAGATTGGCATGGTTATACTTACAATACGGTAATTATCAACAGGCCTTAAACGAATATATGTCTCACTTAATTTTCCCGGAAAAGTTAAAAGAAAAACCGTATAATTTATATTATGAAAATTGGCAGGAAAGAAGATTACACGAATATGCAAGAACATATTTGAATATCGGTTCATTATTTTTTAATATCGGTGATTTTGAAAAATCTGAGGTCGCATTGTTAAAAGCTCTTGAATTGAAACCTAACGATAGTGATAGTCTTAAATTGCTTGTAAATGTATATTCCAAACTTAATAATAAAGAAAAATATAATAAAACTTTAGAAGTTTTAAAAAAGTTGTATCCTAATGATGAATATGTAAAAACTTTGAAATATATCTGAAAAATATGAATAGACCCGAGTTATTGCTGCCTGCCGGAACATTATCCAAATTAAAAACAGCAGTTTTATATGGTGCCGATGCCGTTTACTGCGGAACTCCGGATTTATCTTTAAGAGCAAAATCCTGTTTTCCTTTGGAACAATTAAAAGAAGGGGCGGATTATATTCATAATGCAGGCAGAAAAATTTATCTCACGTTAAATGTTTTTTCGCATAACAGAGATGTTGAAAAACTTGCAAACTTCATAAATACGGTTAAAGAAATTTCTCCCGACGGTTTAATTATATCCGATCCGGGAATTTTTAAATTTGTCAAAGAAAAACTTCCAGAGCTGCCTATACATATATCAACACAGGCAAATGTTTGTTCGTGGCTTACGGTTGATTTTTGGAAAAAAATGGGCGCAAATTTATGTGTGTTGGCGCGTGAAGTTAATTTTACGGAAATTCAACAAATTCGCCAAAAATGTCCTGATATAAAACTTGAAATGTTTGTCCATGGAGCAATGTGTATAAGTTATTCCGGAAGATGTTTAATTTCTTCTTTTATGGCTTCAAGAAATGCAAACAGAGGCGCTTGTGCACATTCGTGCAGATGGAAATATAAATTTTATGTTGAAGAAGAGTTAAGAAAAAATGAATTTTATCAAATAGATGAAGATGAAAGAGGAACATATTTGTTTAACTCAAAAGATTTATGCCTTATGCCTAAACTTAATGATATTTTGGAAACCGGTATTGATTCTTTAAAAATAGAAGGCAGAACAAAAAGTGAATATTATGTTGCACAAACGGCAAGAATATACAGGAAAGCAATTGATGATTATTACAAAGACAAAAAAAATTGGAATAGTCAAAAATATATGAATGAATTATTGACTTTGCAAAACAGAGGTTATACATTAGGTTTTTTTGACGGAATGCCTTCGCAAACGGCACAAGATTATAATGATACCTCAAGCAAAAGTAATTACAGAAATTGCGGTTTTGTAAGAGAAGTTTATGATGATTATATTATAATGGAAATAAGACATAAATTATCGGTTGGGGATAAAATTGAACTATTATCTCCTTATAAATTTGAACCTTATAGCATAAAATTGGAAACAATTCAAATTGCAAATTCCAATAAAATTGCGGATACCGTATCGCCGGGTGAACCGAATAAAGCGATAAGAATAAACATAAAAAAACAGGATATAAATTTATTTCCGAAATATACGGTTGCAAGAATAAAAATTTTATAGTATAAAATGTCTAAACTTAAATTGGATTTACATGATATTTTTAATAAGAATAAAGAGATTGACTCAGCACTGAATTCCGTTATGCAACAGGCCGTTTCAAAAAAAATTAATGAGGTTGAAATTATTCCCGGAAAAGGCAGCGGGCAGTTAAAAAAAAGAGTTTTAAGGTTTTTAAATAATTCAGAAATAAAAAAATTATATAAAAGATACAAGACAGATAATGTAAATTTTGGTAAAATAACGGTATATTTTTAAAATAAAGGAGAACTTAACCATGAGAAATTTTATAGTAGTAACTTTAATTAATGCTTTTGCATTGTTTTTGATTGCAAATATTGTTAACGGTATAACAATAAACGGATGGCAAACATTGGCAGCTTCGGCGGTTGTATTAACACTTATAACAATATTTTTAAAACCCGTTATTTCTTTTATTACATTACCTATAAATATTTTTTCTTTAGGTTTTTTTACTTTATTTATAAACGCTTTTTTGTTTTATATTGTAGGTAAACTTGTAAAAGGTTTTATTGTTGCCGATTTTATAACGGCATTTATAGGTGCTTTGCTTTTAAGTATAATTACGATTTTGGTAGAAGTGTTGATAATAAAAGATAAAAAAAGAGTATTGAAAAAATACGGAACAATTGATGCACACGATTACAAAACAGGTAAAGTTGTTATAGATGTTGATGATATTAACAAAAGATAGTTTAGAGTTGAGTGCTGAAAAGTTTATAGCTTGTCACTGATAAAAATAAACTTTAATCTATCAACGTTAATCCCTAAAACAAAATTTACAAGGTAAATTTATGATAACCAAATCTTTGATTGAAAAAATATTTTCAGCCGCAAATATAATGAGGTGGAACGACCATATAAGGCCGTTTGACTTTTTTGAGCTTGATAAACAGGCGCATAAAATGATAATTGCCTATATGATTGCTAAATTTGATGAACAATTCGGTAAAAAAATAAATTGGATAAAACTTATAGAAGGCGGAATTTTTGAATTTTTACAAAGAGTTGTTTTAACCGATTTAAAACCGGAAGTTTATCATGAAATTATGTCGCAAAAAAAAGACGAATTAAACGGATGGGTTTTAAGCAGTTTAAGTTCGGACGTTGTTGCGTTAGGTAACGGCTTTTATGACAGACTTGAAAAATATTTGTTTGATAACGAAGAGTCGTCTTATGAAAAGAAAATTCTTAAAGCATCGCATGAATTTTCTACAAGATGGGAATTCGGAATAATTTATCCTTGGAATAAAATGCTTTACGGTATAGAAAAAACAAGAGAAACCGTAGATACATGTGTTGTTACATATAAAGACTTTATCGGTATAAAAGAATTGATAATGAATAAAAAATATTACGGTTTTTTGGATTTGTGCGGGCAGTTAAGGTTTCAACAAAGATGGGCACAAACATTCAGACAACCCAGAACAAATGTTTTGGGACACATGTTTGTTGTAGCCGTTTTTGCATATTTATATTCGCTTGATATGGATATTTGCTCAAAAAGATATTATAATAATTTTTTCTCGTCTTTATTTCATGACTTACCGGAAATTTTAACAAAAGACATAGTAAGTCCGGTTAAATCTTCGGTTAAAGGTTTGGAAGAAATAATAAAGGAATACGAGAAAAAACAAATAGAGGAAAGAATTTTGCCGTTATTACCGGACAATTGGCATTTTGAAATGGAATATTTTATAGAAAATGAATTTATAAACAGAATTATAAAAGATTCCAAAATAACCGAAATTGCCGAAATAACGGATGAATATAACGATGATAAGTTTTGCCCTGTTGACGGAAAACTTATCGAAGTGTGTGACAAGTTGTCCGCATATATAGAAGCTTCTTTGGCATTAAGATACGGTATTCATTCCGGACCGTTAAACAAAGCTAAAGAAAGATTATATGAAAAATTTGCAAATGTGAAAATTGCAAATTTAAGTTTTAAAGAAGTTTTTGATTACTTTAATTAAGGAGAAAAAAATGGCATACAAAGGTTTAATTGAAAAGTACAGACAATATTTGCCGGTAAGCGATAAAACACCGGTAATAACTTTACACGAAGGTGATACTCCGTTAATACCTGCAAGAAATCTCAGCAAAGAAATAGGTTTTCCCGGAACAATATATTTTAAATATGAAGGTTTAAACCCGACAGGTTCTTTTAAGGATAGGGGTATGACAATGGCTGTTTCAAAAGCCGTTGAAGAAGGCAGTAAAGCTGTTATATGTGCTTCAACCGGAAATACTTCGGCATCCGCGGCAGCTTATGCGGCAAGGGCGGGAATAAAATGTGTGGTTTTAATTCCGGAAGGTAAAATTGCACTCGGTAAATTATCACAAGCCGTTATGCATGGCGCATTGGTTCTTGAAATAGACGGTAATTTTGATAAAGCACTTGAACTTGTAAAAGATTTAAGTAAAAATTATCCGTTAACATTGGTAAATTCTATTAACCCTTACAGAATACAAGGTCAAAAAACAGGCGCATTTGAAATTTGCGAATATTTGGAAAAAGCACCGGATTATCAATTTATGCCCGTCGGAAATGCCGGTAATATTACCGCATACTGGAAAGGTTATAAAGAATTTAATCAGTTGTTCCCACAGAAATACGGATTGCCTAAAATTATGGGTTTTCAGGCAGAAGGTGCTGCCCCTATAGTAAGAGGTTACCCTATAGAAAAGCCGGAAACTTTGGCAACTGCTATCAGAATAGGCAACCCTGCATCTTGGAAAACGGCTGAAGAAGCAAGGGACCAATCAAAAGGTGTTATAGATATGGTTTCCGATGACGAAATTATAGAAGCATACAAAATGATAGCAAGACATGAAGGTGTTTTTGCGGAACCTGCTTCCGCTTCATCTTTTGCAGGTTTATTAAAATATACGAGAAAAGGTTATTTTAAAGAACAAAAAAATGTAACGGCTGTTTGTATATTGACGGGACACGGCTTAAAAGACCCCGATAATGCGGTTAAAAATTCTACAAAACCTACACAGGTAAAAGCCGATATGAAAGAAATAATAAAAGCCATCGGCTTATAAAAGAAGTAATTTTTCTAAGGAGGCAAAATGCCCGAAGAAATAAAAAAACAGGAAATTAAAATTGAAATAGATGAACAAACTTCAAACGGAACTTATTCGAATTTGGCGCTTATTGCCCATTCTGAAACTGAATTTATAATAGATTTTATTTTTGCACAACCTCAAAACGGTAAAGCAAAAGTTCGCAGCAGAATAATAACATCACCTTTACATGCAAAAAAATTTATGCAGGCATTAAAAGACAATATAGCAAAATACGAAATAAAATTCGGACAAATAAAAACCGAAAATGCGGAAATTAGGGAACAATCAAAATTTTATAATTAGGAAATAAAGTGAAAGTAGAATTAATTTGCAGCGGAAGTGAATTATTGACCGGAAAATTAAATACGCATGCTTGTTTTATAGGAGCAAAACTTTCCGATTTAGGATTGAATTTATCTTTAATTACTACCGTTTCCGACAGGAAAAAAGAATTTAAAGAGGTATTGGAACAGGCGGTAAAAAGAAGTTCCGTTATTATTGTTACAGGCGGGCTTGGACCTACTTTTGATGATATAACGGTGGAAACGGTTTCGGAAATTTTAAAATTAAAAACTTATAAAGATGAAAATGTTCAAAAAGCCATTGTTCAATATTTCCAAAGAAGAGGAATAACAAATCCTGCTTCAAATAATGAAAGACAATCGTATATTTTAGAAGGCGCAAAAGTGCTGGAAAACAGGTTTGGAACGGCACCCGGGCAAATGCTTCATTTTCAATACATTGAAAATGAAAATAAAAAAGTCAGAAAAACAATATTTTTACTTCCGGGGCCGCCAAGAGAACTTCAACCTATGTTTGAAGAAAATGTTATACCTTTTATGAAAAGTTATCAGATAAAAATAAAAAAAACATTAACTTTACATATTTGCGGTATGGCAGAATCGCTTGTGGATGAAAAAATAAAACCGGTAATAAATTATTTGTCAAATAACGATGATATAGAATTTGCAATATTGGCACATAAATTTTTGATAGATGTAAAAGTTTCGGTCAGCGGTGAAAATGAGCTTACAATAGATGATACTTTAAAAAATATTAATCAGGAATTTATTAATGTTTTGGGTGATAATATTTACGGCTATAATGAGGATACGTTGGAATCGGTCATTCAAAAAATGTTAATTGAAAAAAGGAAAACCATATCGGTTGCAGAGTCGTGTACCGGCGGAATGATTGCTTCAAAACTGACAAATACCGCAGGCAGTTCCGTTTGTTTTAAACAATCGGTTGTAACTTATTCCAATCAGGCAAAAAATCAACTTTTAAATGTTAAATCCGAAACTTTGCAGCAGTTCGGTGCGGTAAGTGAAGAAACCGCAAACGAAATGCTTGACGGAATACTGAATTTATCTAAAGCCGACTATGCAATAAGTGTTACGGGTATTGCAGGTCCCGGCGGTGCAACAAAAGATAAACCCGTGGGACTTGTTTATATAGGGGTATCCTATAGAGGTAAAAATAAAGTTGAAAAATTTATATTTAACGGAACAAGAGAAGATGTCAGGGAAAGAGCAACAACGGTTGCTCTTGATACGGTAAGAAGATTAATAAAAATCACAAAGTGATTTTTATTCAATGTATAATGTAGAACATAAAATGTAGAATTTCTGAAAAAATTGCGAAGCAATTTTTTGTTGAAAATACGGAGTATTTT